>NZ_FXTM01000001.1 GCF_900182585.1 Balnearium lithotrophicum
AGATTAAGCAAGATGTTGGGAGCTATGAGAGAACAAAGAGCTTTTATATAGCTCAGTTATTTGTTTTGACTAAGTTCTGTCTCTTTAACTTGTGGCTTCTCCTTTTGGTCATATGGATTTTTCAAACAGGCTCAGTTTTAAATATACTTCCTACTTCCATTATATAACTAATGAACCTCTCGTACACAGGATGGGAAGAGAGTGTTTTTGTATTTCCTATCAGGATGAGCTTTCTCCTTGGGCGGGTTATTGCAACGTTCAACCGCCTTAAATCCCTTAAGAACCCTATCTCCCCCTCATCGTTTGAGCGTACAAATGAAACTACTATTACTTCTTTTTCCCTTCCCTGGAATCCATCAACGGAGTTGACCTCCACCTTAAAATCCCTCTCAATCAGCATCTGCTTTATGAGCTTGACCTGAGCTGCATAGGGAGTAATTATTCCAATTTCCCTCCTATCGAGTCCCATTCTGTGGAGCTCTAAAGCCACCTCAACGGCAATCTTTGCCTCCTCGTAGTTCTCGTACGACGTTGAACCTGAAGGCTGAAACTCGTAGGCATTTATTTTGGACGTATCAATGAAACCAATTGGGATTTCGCAAGATAAAACGCTTTCAAACTTTTTTGGTTTGGAGAGATTAAAGTCTGCCAACGTTCTATCCTTTACCTCAGGGGCAGCAATGAGCTTACCCTCGTAGAACTCCCTGTTTGGAAACTCCATTATTCTTTCGTTCATCCTGTACTGAACCCGAAGCATTGAAGAGAGCTCCGGTTCCCTTTCTATCAGCTTCTCAAAGAGAGTCCTTTCCAACTCTTTGGCCTCTTCGCTAACAACGGTGGGAGGAAGCTGTTTGTGGTCTCCTGCAATGTAGAACCTATCGGCTCTCATTATTGGAATTAACGTCGAAGGTTCAACCTGTTGGCTTCCCTCATCAATAACAGCAATGTCAAAGTGGAATCCTTCAAGGAGCTCCGATTTAACCATTGAGTTTGTGGAGATTACAACATCAGCATCGGAAACAATTTCTCTGAGTATAGAGCTTTCCATTTCCTTTAGTGTTTTTATCCTCATATCAATTTCGTAGTTTGTCAGTATCCATTCTGCCATTGACCTCATGACCTTCTTTGGAATTCCCCTGAAGCTCTTTCCCTTTCTTCCAAAGTAAACGATTTCTTCATCGCTCATTCCCCTTCTAAGCTGTGGAACAGGTTTTGTAAACTTCTCCCTCTTCTCTATGAGTTCCTTTACCTTCTCCCAACCCTCTTTAATCTTCTTGCTCTTTTCGTGCTCCTCGTAGAGAGCATATATGGAAAATCTCTCCAACTCCTCAAGAACCCTTGCAGGATGGCCAATCCTTACAAGTTTTAACTCAGGATACTTGCTCAGGTTTAAGAGAATGTTGTCTGCAGCTATGTTTGAGTCTGCAGTGGCCAGTACCTTTTTACCCCTCTTAACAAACTGGACAATTAGCTCCGTTACAGTACTCGTCTTTCCCGTTCCGGGAGGTCCGTGAATGAGGAAAAAGTCTGAGGAACCTAAAGCCAGACTTACGGCCCTCCTTTGAGTCTCATTTAGCCTTTTATCGACCAAATCAAACTCGAAAGGTTCTGCCCTTTCTGGTATTTTTAGTCCAAGAATGATGTTTCTCAGCTCCCTCTGCCTTCCAACTGCGTGGCGGAGCTCCTCTAAATTCTCCTCCATCCTCTTAAACGTAACGTCGTTTACGTAAAGGTCTATCCTTACTCCCTTTTTATAGACCCAGTTAGGAGGTCTATTGTCAAAGGCAACAGTTATCGTCTTTTCAGTTATTCTCACAACGGTTCCCAAAAGGTCACTCTTAAGGGGATTTCCCTTACTTATCAGGACTATATCTCCCGTTGAAATCTCTGTCTCTATCGGTTTTTCCCTCCAGAACCTCACAAGGTGAAGGTGGAACTTTGTTCCGGCCTTTGTTCCCTTTAAGTCCAAAACGGCCCTTCCCAAGAGCTCCCTCTCCCTTCCAGAGAGCTTCCTTATCTCCTCCTCCTGTGCCTCTATCTCTGCTAACCTTTCAAGGTCTATCAGGTACTTAAACTTCTCCACGTAGCGATGTACTGTACATATTTCAACTTCCTCCTCCTTAGAGGGGATGAACTCCTCAAAAAGCTTACACAGACTCTCATCCTTCAAGTAGATAAGCGTTTTCCCGTTTGCAGTGCAGGTTTCTCTAACATCCCCCTTCTTAAGTCCAAACTTCTTTAGTTCCCTCTGTAATCTCTTACCCTCAAAAATTCCATCTATCAGAATTGGCAACTTTTCACTCCAAATTTGAAATTTTCACTTTACGAATTTAAACTTTTGTAGAGTTTGGGCAAAGGAGGGAGTTTTGGTCATTCACATTGTAGGAATTGGCGGAATTGGAATGTCTGGAATTGCTCTCGTTCTAAAGTCAGAAGGGTATTCTGTTCAGGGTTCAGACATCAGAAGGAGCTCCATGGTGGACAAACTTGAGGAGAGTGGTATTAGGGTTTTTATAGGGCACAAAAAGGAAAATGTAATGGGTGCTGACATTGTCATTCACTCATCTGCCGTCAAAGAGGATAACCCCGAAATAGTTGCAGCGAGGGAGATGGGGATTCCCATTATTCCGAGGGCTGACGTCCTATCGGATTTAATGAAGCTGAAGGAGGGAATAGCCGTTGCCGGAACGCACGGAAAGACTACAACAAGTTCTATGGTTTCAAAAATACTCTACGGTGCAGGACTAAAGCCGACAATTTTGGTTGGAGGAAAGCTCTCGTTTTTAGGAGGAGTAAATGCCCTGAAGGGAGAGGGAAACTGGATAGTTGCAGAGGCCGATGAGAGCGATGGAACGTTTTTGAGGTTAAATCCTACCTTTTCAGTAGTTACAAACATAGATGCTGACCACTTAGACCACTACGGAAGTTTTGAAAACCTAAAGAGGGCCTTTTTAGATTTTGCAAACAGGGTTTCTTTCTACGGAAGGGTTTTTTTGTGTACTGAGTGTCAGAACGTTAGGGAAATCGTTCCAAAGATTTACAAGAGAAAGGCAACTTACGGATTCAAGAATGCGGATTTCACAGCTGAAAACTTAACGTTTTTAAAGCTTGGAAGTCTTTTTGATGTGAAGTACAAGGGTGAAAAACTTGGAAGAGTTAAGCTCAACGTTCCTGGGAAACACAACGTTTTAAACGCATTGGGAGCTCTATCCGTTTCTTTAGAGGTAGGAGTTCCCTTTAGTGAGATTTCTGAAAACTTGGAGGAGTTTAGAAATGCAAGCAGGAGAATGGAACTCAAGGGAACTGTAGGAGGTGTTACGTTCATCGACGATTACGGCCACCACCCTACGGAGATTGAAGCATCCTACGAGGCTCTTAAAAACTCCTTTCCAGACAGGAGATTGGTCGTCCTATTTCAGCCCCATAGGTACACGAGAACCGCTCTCCTGTGGAACGAATTTGTAAAAGTTTTAAGGGAAATAGACAACCTCTACATTTGCGATATATATTCTGCCGGTGAAGTTCCTATTCCAGACGTTTCCGCTGAAAAGTTAGCAAGGGAGTGTGGAGCTCTCTACTGTGGAAGTCTCGAGGATGCCTGTAGAACCCTGAGGAGGGAGCTAAAGCCCGGAGATGTGTTCTTATCCCTTGGTGCAGGTAGCGTAACGAATGCCTTTGAACTAATCACAGGAGAGGTTAATGGAGAGAGTCTTTCTGTTTGATGGGAGCAGTCTTGCATACAGGGCTTACTATGCCCTTAAAAATAAGGGATTTAAAACGACTAAGGGATTCCCTACAACGGCGGTTTACGGGTTCATAAGGATATTTTTAAAGCTCCTGAAAGACTACAAACCTGAGTATTTGGCAGTTGTCTTCGATGCCGGAAAGAGAACATTTAGAACAAAACTGATGAAAAGTTACAAGGCTAACAGGAAGCCAACTCCGGATGAGTTTAAAGTTCAGCTTCCATACATAAAGAGATTTTTAGAGTGTCTGGGAGTAAGGGTTTTAGAAAAGGAGGGTTACGAGGCTGACGACATTATAGGTACTCTTTCAAAAAAGTTTTCAAAGGAGGGAGCTCAGGTAGTAATTGTTACTCCAGACAAGGATATGAGGCAGTTGATAGATGAGAACACCGTTGTAGTAGCAATATCCAACAAAACTGGTAAATCAAAAACTTACGACCTCAAAACATTCAAGGAGGAGTACGGTATAGAGCCTGAGCAGATTCCCGATGTTTTTGGACTTTCTGGAGACACTATAGACAACATTCCAGGAGTTCCAGGAATCGGTGAGAAAACAGCCCTTGACCTCATCAGGAAATTCGGCTCCCTTGAGAACATTTATCAAAATTTAGATAAATTGACTCCAAAGAGGAGGGAGCTCCTTGAGAAGTTCAAGGAGCAGGCATTTTTAAGCAGGGAACTTGCAAGAATAAAGACAGACGTTCCTTTAGACGTCACTATTAAAGACCTTAAATTGGAAAAGCCAAACGGAGACTGTTTGAGGGAGCTCTTATCAGAGCTTGAAATGAGGAGCGTTGCAGTTGAACTTAAAAAGCTCTTTCCAGACCTTGACTTTGGAAAAGAGATTGAGAGAGGGAGGGAGCTCTCGGAAGAGGAGTTGGAAAGGTACTTATCAGTTGGAGATCTCTTTACCAGACCTTCAGTTACGGTAGTTCCAATTGATGGGAAATTCCTAATTTCTACCCCTAAGGGTTTTTTAAAAGTTGATAGAGAAAAAGCCCTTGAAATTGTAAAAAAGTCTGGGAAAATCTTTACCTACAACTTGAAGGAGCTCTACCACAGTTTAGGGGAAGAAATCTCTAAAAGGGATGTTGAAGACCTTTCTCTTCTATACTACTTAAAGAATCCACTTTTGAAAAACTACACACCTGAAACCCTTCTTAAGGAGTTCTTGGAAAGTGTAGACCTTTCGCCGATTGAGGACTATATCCACTATACCTTTAACCTATTTGAAAAGCTCAACAGCGAGGTGAAAAAAAAGGGACTATCTGAAATTTATAAAAAGATGGAACTTCCCCTGTCCTACGTCCTTTACAAAATGGAAAAGAGGGGAGTCCTCTTTGATGTCAGTTACTTGGAAAACCTTGGAGGTGAAATAGTTGATGAGACGGAGAGTTTAAAGGAGAAAATTTACGAAGAGGCCGGAGAGGTTTTTAATATAAACTCCCCGAAACAGCTTTCCTACGTCCTATTTGAAAAATTGAAATTAAAGCCCCTTAAGAAGACAAAGTCTGGTTACTCAACGGACGTTGAAACCCTGACGACTTTAGCCCTTGAAGGAAGCAGAATAGCTGAGTATCTACTTGAATATAGGAAATTAACAAAGCTCTACGGAACTTTTGTTAAGGGAATACTCAAGCACGTTGGAGAGGATGGAAGGGTTCACGGGAAGTTTCTCCAAACGGCAACGGCAACGGGAAGGCTCTCTTCCGTAGAACCTAACCTTCAGAACCTTCCGGCTTTCGATGAGTTTTCAAAGAAAGTGAGACAGGCCGTAACGTCTTCGGAAGGTTATACCCTTGTTTGGGCAGACTACTCTCAAATAGAGCTCAGAATTCTTGCTCACCTCTCCGGAGATGAAAAATTGATAGAGGCTTTTAGAACGGGAAGGGACATACATACAGAAACGGCAAGGTACCTTTTTGGAAAGGAAGAGATAGGCGAAGGAGAGAGGAGGATAGCGAAAACCGTTAACTTTGGAATCATCTACGGCATGAGTCCCCATGGCCTTTCTGAGAGGTTGGGAATACCAATAAAGGAGGCCGAAGAGTACATAGAGAACTACTTCAACCAGTTCCCAAGGGTAAAGGAGTACATAGAGAGGACTCTGAAGGAAGCCTACGAGAAAGGTTACGTGAGGACACTTTTTGGAAGAATTAGACCCCTTCCAGAGTTAAAGGACAGGAGCTACCAGGTAAGGAGCTTTGGAGAGAGAGCTGCCGTAAATGCAATAATTCAGGGGACTGCGGCTGACATAATGAAGCTGGCTATGGTGGAACTTTACAGGAAATTGGAGGAAGAGGACAGTTACTTAATTTTACAGGTTCACGACGAAGTTGTGATTGAGGTTCCCGAGGAAAAAAAGGATAAGGTAGTTCAATTGGTAAAGGAAACTATGGAAAACTGTATAAATCTATCAGTTCCCCTCACGGCAAAGGTAGAATCTGGAAAGAGGTGGAGCTAAATCGATAGCAAAGAAACTGTATAAACATTTGCTCCATGTCTACATAGCAGAAAAGGGAAAAAAGGGTGATAGTTTTCTAGCTTTGAAAATAGATATTTTTCACTTTTCCAGAAAAAATCAAAGCAATACTAAATTGTAATTTAAGGTAATTTTGTTACAATTTTTTTGCAATGAATATTAGAAAGTTATTTATAAATTTATTGTTATTAACAATCTTAGTGGATTCCTGTTTATTGAAAGAGGAAGTCTTTGTTATAACATTCAATTCAGCTCTCACCATTCCTTTTAAAATTGCAGAAGTTTTTGGGAAATTTGAAAGTACTGATTTTAGTATTAAGATTGATATTGTAAATAAGAAAGATTTTATAAAGTTTCTCAATCTGAGTAAGTACTCTGTAGTTATTGCAGATAAGGATACTGCCAATAAATTGGTAGAATTACTACCAAATTGGTATAGAATTTGTAAAGTTGCTGAAGGAAAAAATGATACTTATTATTTACTTGCAAAGAAAAAATTTATTCTTAATAAAAAGGAATTTTCCTATTTGATAAAATCATGGAATTTTGGAGTAGATGAATTAAAGGACCCTGCAGTTCTTAAAATGATGGAGATTAAGGATTTGAACTTAAAGTTTTTTCATTGTAAAGGTTAACTATATTATGAAATTGGATAAATACTGGCTACTAACGATAATAAGCATTCTTGAGTTCATTTTACTACCGATTTTATCCTATTTCGTCACAAAGAAATCATTTGAGGGGCACATCCTTAATACCTTAATTGGAAGTGCCGAAAGTTATGTTGAAGTTTCAGCAGTTTCTGTTGGTTCAAAAAAGAGAGTTAACGAACTTATAGGTATTCTTGAGAGAGCTCCCTACATAGAAAAAGTTTATCTTAAACAACCTCCTTCTTTGGAAGGGGAATTTCTTATAAAAAAGAACTTAATTTTCCCCGATGGAAAAAAGGAAATATACATAGCCTTAGATAAAAACTTTATTGAAAGTAAATCTCAATTAATAGCTTTGAAAACATCTTTATTACTACTTTTAATCATAGTTCCTGGTAATATTGTAATCTTATACTTTATTCAAAAGTTATACTTAAAACCTTTAGATAGAATAAGACAGGACATAAAAAAAATTTCCAAAGGTCAGTTAAATAAACTTCCATACTCAAAGAATAACGATGAATTTGACCGTATTAGAATCAGTATTAATAATATGATTGAGAAAATTGAGCAAAAGAATATAAAAGAGGAGATAATATCTCAATTCATACATTTGTTAACAATAGGCAAGGGATTTAACGGAGAGTTCGTATCGTTAATTAAAAAGGTTCTTTCAATGGCTGGGTGTGATGGAGCTATTATAGGAATAAAAGATTTTGATGATTCAAATCAAGTAAGCTTGAGATTGATTATTACAAGTGAAGGGTCAAAAGTTTTTAGAAAAAAAGTAGACGATTTGGAAGGTATAGAACCTCTTCTTCTTGAAGCAAACAGAGAAATAGAAACAGATAAAGAAAATATTTTATCATCTTTTGAAAGGGAAATAGGAATAAAACATGTCTTTGCCATACCACTATCATCTTTTTCTGAAATTTTAGGCTTTACCATTTTCTTTAAGAAGTCAAAAGAACCTTTATCTGAGGAAAATAAAAATTTTTTAAGAAACATTTCTCGTTCTATAGCTATATCTACCCAAATTAGAAAGTTAATTTATAACTTAGAGAGAAAACTCCAAGAGGAAAAAGAACTAACCAAGGGAATTGTTGAGAGCTTTGTACGAGGAATTGAAATAAGGGACGCCTATACAAGAGGACATTCAGAGAGAGTTGCTTACTACTCAAAGAGAATAGCAGAAGAGTTGGGACTTACTCCAAAAGAGGTAGAAGCTACGTATATAGCGGGACTTTTACACGACATTGGAAAAATAGGAATACCGGACAGTATACTTTTAAAACCTTCAAAGTTAACAGATGAAGAGTACGAAATTATCAAAATCCATCCGGAGTTAAGCTATGAATTACTTAAGCATATAGAGCCCTTAAAGGATTCGCTTCCCGGTATTAGATATCACCATGAAAGGTGGAATGGTTCCGGATATCCTGAAGGGCTTAAAGAAAACAAGATACCCATTCAAGCGAGAATTCTAGCTATTGCAGACTCTTTTGATGCTATGACAAGCAACAGAATATACAGAAAAGGAATGGAGAAGAGAGAGGCCTTAAAAGAAATTTCTTCAAAAGCTGGGAAATTCTACGACCCCGATGTTGTAAACGTTGCTTTAAGGGTTTTCATGTACGAGACCCCTCCTGTCACTTCAGAGGAGTATTACCTGTCCTCGGAACTTTTCAAAACTTTAGAGGAAAGAAGACTCGACTACTTTTTAAGGGACCATTTAACCGGAGTATTTAGTAGAACCGCTTTAGAGTTTGCATTCTCTGTTGCAAGGGAAAGGTTTCCTCATCTGTTTGCCTTTACAGTAGATATTAGAAAGTTAAGAGAAATTAACATCAAAGAGGGTTGGAAAAGAGGAGATTACATTCTTAAAAAGACGGTAGAGCTGCTGAACTCTGAACTTCAGAATGCTGTTATTGTGAGATACTCAGGAGACAATTTCCTTGTATTTACAAATAAATTTGATTCACTCGATAGTGTAATAAGGAAGTTGGAAGCCGAACTTCAAGTAGAACTTACCTATAACGTCCTAACCCAGATAAATGATATTGAGCAGTTAAAGAAGGAGTTAACTAAGCTGGAGTTTGAAACCTAATATTTCTCTTATGTAAAAATTCTGTAAAAATTTTGTTAAAATTTTTCCAACTTACGTGGCGGGAGGATAGGATGAAAATCCATGAGTATCAGGCAAAGGAGATTTTTAAGAAGTACGGTTTACCAATTCCAAGAGGAATAGTTGCCCACAATGCTCATGAAGCGGAGTGTGCTGCAAAGGAACTTGGAACACCAGTTGTAGTAGTAAAGGCTCAGGTTCATGCCGGTGGAAGGGGAAAAGCTGGAGGAGTTAAGCTTGCAAAGTCTCCTGAAGAAGCCGGAGAAATTGCAGCTCAAATGATTGGGAGTAGACTTAAAACCTACCAGAACCCTGAAGGCCTTCCCATAAACTGCGTCCTTATAGAGGAAGGAGTAAACATTGATAAGGAGTTTTACGTAGGGTTAACTCTGGATAGAGAAGTTTCTAAACCTGTTTTCATGGTTTCAGCTGCTGGTGGTATGGAAATTGAGGAGATAGCAAAGACAAATCCTGAATTGATAATAAAGGAGCACGTTGACCCCGCAATAGGTCTCCTACCGTATCAGGCGAGAAAGATTGCATTTAAAATAGGATTGACAGATAGAAAATTGATAAGTCAATTTGTAAAAATCCTTATGACCCTTTCAAATATGTACTTTGAGTTGGATGCCTCTTTGATTGAAATAAATCCCCTTGTTAAAACAAAAGAGGATTCTTTTGTTTGCTTAGATGCCAAAATAGACTTTGACGATAATGCTCTATTTAGACATCCCGATGTTCAGGAACTTGAGGATGTAACTCAGATAGACCCGTTGGAGCTTGAAGCTAAAAAATGGGATTTGAACTATGTAAAGTTGGATGGAAACATAGGATGTATGGTTAACGGTGCCGGTCTTGCAATGGCAACCATGGACACAATTAAGTTCTACGGCGGAGAGCCGGCAAACTTCTTGGATGTTGGGGGAACTGCAACTGTAGAGAGAGTCGCAGCTGCATTTAAACTCCTCCTTTCAGACCCTAAAGTAAAGGCAATCTTTGTAAACATATTCGGTGGAATTGTTAGGTGCGATAGAATTGCTGGAGGAATCATAGAGGCCGCAAAACAGGTGGAGTTGGATAGGCCTCTAATCGTAAGACTTGAGGGAACAAACGTTGAGTTAGGTAGAAAGATGCTTGAAGAGAGTGGACTCAACATCATCCCTGCAAAGGATATGGCCGACGGTGCTCAAAAAGCTGTAAAAGCTGCAAAAGGAGAACTATAAGGAGGGGAAAATGAGCGTTTTAGTAGATAAAAATACCAAAGTTGTTGTTCAGGGATTAACAGGAAAAGAGGGGTCCTTCCATGCAAAGCAGTGTTTGGAGTACGGAACAAAAATAGTTGCTGGAGTTACTCCTGGAAAGGGAGGAATGAACTGGAGCGATGATGAGGGGAAGTTTATCGTTCCTGTTTTTAACACCGTTGAGGAGGCGGTAAAGGAGACAGGAGCCAATGCTTCTCTAATATTTGTTCCACCGGCCTTTGCTGCAGATGCCATTATGGAGGCAGCTGATGCAGGAATAAAACTTATTGTTTGTATTACTGAGGGAATACCTGTAAACGATATGGTAAAGGTAAAGAGAGCTCTCCAGGGAACAGGAGTGAGGTATATAGGGCCAAACTGTCCTGGGATTATAACTCCAGAAGAGTGTAAAATGGGAATTATGCCCGGTCACATATTTAAAAAGGGAAGAGTCGGAATAGTATCCCGTTCTGGTACATTAACATACGAAGCGGCATATCAATTGACAACGAGGGGAATTGGACAGTCAACGGTCATCGGAATCGGCGGAGACCCCGTACCGGGAACAACCCACAGGGAAGCTGTAGAAATGTTTAACAACGACCCAGATACGGATGCGATTGTTCTAATCGGAGAGATTGGTGGAACCATGGAGGAGGAAGCTGCTGAGTACATAAAGGAAAAGGTTGAAAAGCCTGTTGTTGCTTACATTGCTGGAGTTACAGCTCCTCCGGGTAGGAGAATGGGACACGCAGGAGCAATCATTACCGGAGGGAAGGGAGACGCCAAGAGCAAAATGGAAGCACTAAGGGAAGCAGGTGCCTACGTCTGTAACACTCCTGCTGAAATTGGCGAAATGATGGAGAGAGCTCTAAAGGAGAGAGGAATTATCTAAAGGAGGAAAATATGGCTGCAAAGGGTGTAGTTGTTGTTAGAGAGGATTGGTGCAAAGGGTGCAACATCTGTGCTTCAGTTTGTCCAACAAAGGTTTTAGAGCTTGACAAGGTTAGGGCAATAATGACAGTTGCCCATCCTGAAAAGTGTATTGGCTGTAAGCAGTGTGAAATGATATGTCCAGACTTCTGTATCTACGTTTTTACTCCAGAAGAGTACGAAGAAGTAGCAAACGCTTAAGGAGGAAACTATGGCTAAGCTTGAACTAAAGTATGGAAACCACGCCTGTGCAGAGGCTGCAATTTTAGCAGGTTGCAGATTTTACGCCGGCTATCCCATTACTCCATCCTCAGAGATTGCAGAGAGGATGGCAGAGCTCCTTCCAAAATACGGAGGAGCCTTTATCCAGATGGAGGATGAGATTGCCTCAATGGCAGCAATTGTCGGAGCATCATTTGCAGGTGCGAAAGCAATGACGGCAACCTCCGGACCGGGCTTTTCACTGAAGCAGGAGAACTTAGGTTATGCATTTATGACAGAAGCTCCCTGTGTAGTTGTTAACGTCCAAAGGGGAGGCCCATCAACAGGTCTTCCAACACAGATTGGACAGCAGGAGATTATGCAGTCCCTATGGGGAACCCACGGCGACAAACTCATTCCGGTCTTCTATCCGGGGAACGTTCAGGAGATTATGGAGGAAACAATCAGAGCCTTCAACTGGGCCGAGAGGTTAAGGACTCCTGTTGTTCTCCTCCTCGATGAGGTCTTAGGCCACATGAGGGAAACTGTGGATATGGAGCTCTTTACTCCCGATAAAGTAGAAATCTGGAACAGAAAGATGCCCGAAGTTCCTCCCGAGGAATACCTTCCTTACAAACCTGGAGAGGACGATGTTCCTGCAATTGCTCCCTACGGGACACCAGGTTACAGGGGACATGCAACGGGACTTCACCACGACTATACAGGTTTTCCAACAACAAACCCGGAAATGTGTGAGGAGCTCATAGAGAGACTCATCAGAAAGGTCAAGAGAAATCAGCCCGAAATGGAGAAAAACGAAGAGTATAAGTTGGACGATGCCGAATTTGCAATTGTTGCCTTCGGAACAACGGCAAGGGCAGCCAAAACAGCTGTAGACATTGCAAGGGAAAAGGGAATTAAAGTTGGACTCTTAAGGGTTGTAACAATATGGCCATCCCCTGAGGAAACACTAAACAAGCTTGCAAAACAGGTCAATGCAATACTCGTTCCGGAGCTCAACATGGGACAGTACGTATTAGAGGTTGAAAGGTGTTCCAAGGGAGAAGCTCCTGTTTACAGGCTAAACAGGGCAAACGGAAAGGTTATCTTCCCTTCAGAGATTGTTGAAAGGATAGAGGAAATAGCAAAAGCTAAAGTTTAAGGAGGAAGTTATGGCTGTTTCATTTGAAAAGATAATTGAGAAGAAGGAGTCCTACTTTAAATACTTGAGGCTTGATAAGCTCCCCACTATCTGGTGTCCAGGGTGTGGAATAGGACAGGCCTTAAAGGCAACCTGTATGGCCCTCTACGACTTAGGAATAGACAACGACCAGGTTTCAATGGTATCAGGAATCGGGTGTTCATCAAGAACTCCAGGTTACTTTGACGGTTTCACACTCCATACAACCCACGGTAGAGCTCTCGCCTTTGCAACTGGATTGAAGCTCTACAAACCTGAGCTAACAACAATCGTATTTACAGGTGACGGAGACTGTTTTGCCATTGGTGGTAACCACTTTATCCATGCTGCCCGTAGAAACATAGATATTACAGTTGTAATGATTAACAACTGGATTTATGGTATGACCCACGGACAGGTATCACCAACAACACCAACGGGAGCTCAAACAACAACAACTCCCGGCGGTAACTACGAGCCGAACTTTGACGTTGCAGAGCTTGCAAAGGCTGCCGGTGCAACTTACGTAGCAAGGGGAACGGCTTACCACGTTACAGAGCTTAAAAAACTGATTCAGGACGGTATAAAACACAAGGGATTTTCGTTCATTGAGGTCCTTTCACCCTGTACGATAATTTACGGTAGAAAGAACAGAATGACATTTGAAGAGATGTACATGTGGTTGAAGGAAAACACCATACCCCTTAAGGCCTGGGAGAAACTTCCTGAGGAGAAGAGGGCAGGAAAACTTCCAAGGGGAGTTCTCTACCATGATGACTCAAGGCCTGAGTATACAGAGGTTTACTGGAACAGGGTAAAGCAGCTTTCTGGAGGTGAAAAATGAGATACGAAGTTAGGGTTATAGGTTCTGCTGGTCAGGGTTCCATTCTGGCTGCCGTTGTTCTTGCAACAGCAGCAGCCGAAGAGGGGCTCTGGGCTACCCAAACGGCAGCTTACGGTGCTGCTATGAGAAGCGGAACATCCTTAGGTGACGTTGTTATATCCGACCAGCAGATAGACTTTCCCCAGGCTACAGAGCTTGATGCAGTTATTATTCAATCACAAGAGGCATACGACGAGATGGTAAAGGGTAAACCTATAAGATTAGACCCTGAGTGTAGTGAGGGCTCTGCAGATATACTTGCAAATGTGAAGCCGGGAGCTCTCGTAATTGTTGATGAGGACTTGGTTCAGTGTGATCTTGACTGTAACCTCTACAGGGTTGTTTCTGCCCCAATTGCAAGAACTGCTGCAGAGGTTCTCGGAAGGCGTCAGGTTATGAACATCGTTGCTCTTGGTGTTTTTCAGGTTGCAACGTCACTCCAGTTTGATGGAAAACCCCTCATATCCGAGGAGTCCTTCCTGAAGGCAATTGAGAAGAGCGTTCCAAAGAGGTTTATTGACCTTAACAAAACGGCATTCCAAGAAGGGGTTAAAATAGGAAAGGCTGCTTTAGAAAGAGTTTAGGGGGCTCTGGCCCCTTTTCTTTTTGGGGGAGGAAATGTCGCCGAGAGAAATAGCCTCATTTATGGAGAAAAATGACAAGATAGCCAAGAACTTTAACATGAAGGTTACTCATGTAGAGGAGGGGAAAGCAACTGTTGAAATGGTAGTAAGTAAGGAAATGCTGAATGCAGCGGGAGTTTGTCAGGGAGGAGCAATCTTTTCATTGGCAGACTTTGCCTTTGCAGTTGCATCGAACAGCTACGGAAATGTAGCCTTAGCGGTTCAAGCAAACATCTACTTCTTAAATCCTGCCTTTGAGGGTGAAAAGCTAACGGCCCTTGCCTACGAAAAGGAGAGAAAGAAAAAGACGGGACTCTACTGTGTAGAGGTCAAAAAGGAAGATGGAACCTTGGTTGCACTATTTACAGGACAGGTTGTCATTAAGGAAAGTAAAATAGTTGTATAATACAATTAATCTTTGATTTTGGAGGTCAGTGTGGCCAGAGCTCTAAGAACAGTTTTTGGCTTTAGAAAGTGGATAGCCTCAGTTGAGATTATTCTCTACATATTTATGTTTATAACCCTCATAATGACGGCCTACCACCACATTTTTGGAGGACACTAATTGTCAAGACCATCCTGGGACCAGTACTTTATGTCCATTGCCCAGATGGTCTCAACGAGGTCAACCTGCCTCAGAAGAAAGGTTGGAGCGGTTTTAGTAAAAGATAAAAGAATAATATCAACGGGGTACAACGGCCCCCCTTCAGGTTTAAAACACCCTGAGGAAGTTGGTTGTTTAAGGGAAAAATTAGGAGTTCCAAGTGGAGAGAGGCACGAGCTCTGCAGGGGACTCCATGCAGAGCAGAATGCAATAATACAGGCAGCTCTCCACGGAGTTTCAACGAAGGGTTCCGTTTTGTACTGTACTCACTGTCCATGCTCCCTCTGTGTAAAAATGTTAATAAATGCAGGGATTGTTAAGGTCATTTACAGGGAGGGATATCCCGACTGGCTTGCAAAGGAAATAGCAAAGGAAGCTGGTCTTCCACTCATCCAATTTGAGGATAAATAATCATATAATTAAGTTCCAACTTCACCACTGGAGGAAAGGTTTTGAGGGTAATTCTCTTATCCTGTAATACTCCCGATTTGAAAGAGATTTCCGAAAAACACAGACACTTTTCATTTACCTTTCTCGTGGATGGAATATCAAGGGCCTGTTCTCACCAACTTGTAAGGCATAGACCAGCTTCCTACAGTCAGCAGTCCCAAAGGTATGTAAGTATGGAAAATTTCCCTTACGTTAAGCCAAAATCCCTTGAGGGAATTGAAGTTTCAATGGAGGGAAGGAATTACAACTACGATGAAGTAATGGAATTTTTAGGAAAAGTTTACAGTAAGTTTGTCGAGGCTGGGGCTCCCAAAGAGGATGCGAGGTTCGTTCTTCCAAATGCCTGTGCTACAAGGGTTCTCTTTACTATGAACGGAGAGGAGTTGGTTCACTTCCTAAGGCTTAGAACCTGTTCCCGAGCCCAGTGGGAGATAAGGGAAATGGCTATTAAGATGTTAATTGAGCTGAGGAGGAAATTTCCGGAGCTCTTTAAGAACGTTGGTCCCAACTGCTACTACTTGGGTTACTGTACAGAGGGTAAAAAGAGCTGCGGAAGGCCTGATGAGGTGAGGAAATTCTTTAAAAACCTGGAGGAAGTAAATGTTCAAAATAATTGAAAAAGCAGCAGGGTTAATCGAAAAGTTGGGAGTTGAAAACTACGATATTTATGCTGTGGAGGGTATAGGAACTTCTGTAGAGGTTAAGGAGAGAGAGGTAAACAGAATAAAGAGCTCGATAACAAAGGGCTTAGCCATCAGACTTGTGTCAGAGGGAAGGTTAGGGTTTGCCTATACGAACGATGTTTCCGACGATGGAGTTAGAATAGCGATTGAGTGTGCTAAGGAAAATGCAAAAATATCGGAGCCGGATGAGTACGCTTTTTCTATGCCCCAGAAGAGTGAATTGGACTTTCCCCTCTTTGATGAAACCTTTGATGAAATACCCATAGAAAAAAAGATTGAAATTGCGAAACAGTTAGAGGAGGAGGCACTAAGTTACAGCAGCAAGATTAAAAGGGTAAGGAAAGCCTCCTATTCAGACTCTAAGGGAACTGTTTACTACTACAACTCAAACGAGAACTCCTTTTCCTATACAACTTCAAACTTTTCATTGAGCATCCTGTTGGCTGCTGAGGAGGATGGGAGCTCCCAAATGGGTTGGGATTACCAGTCAAGCAGGTTCTTCCAAAATCTCAATCCCAAACTTGTAGCTGTAACGGCAGGTAGTAGCGCTGTTGAGCTCCTTGGAGCAAAACCAATAAAGACAAAGAGGGTTCCCGTAATATTTAAAAATACGGTCTTTGCAGAGCTGATAAGCACCCTCTCTTCGGCATTCTTGGGAAACAACGTTTTAAGGGGAAAGTCCCTATTCAAGGACAGGTTGGGCTACGAGGTTGCAAGCCACGTACTAACGGTTTACGATGACCCACTAAACTTGGATGGAGCTGGAAGTTGCCCGTACGACGATGAAGGAGTAGCTACGAAGAAAAAGGCAGTTATAGAGAGGGGAGTTTTGAAGAACTTCCTGGTTGACATGTACTCTGCTAAAAAGTTGGGACTAAAGCCTACGGGAAATGGAATAAGGAGCTCGATATCATCTCTACCTACATCGGGAGTTACAAACTTGGTTGTTGAGAGGGGAGCTCTCAACCTCCAGGAGTTGGTTAAAACACCAAAAGAGGTTATTTTAGTTACGGATGCAATGGGTCTCCATACAATTAATCCAATTTCTGGAGAGTTCTCAATCGGCATAAGTGGAATTTACTTTGTTGATGGTGAAAGGGTAACTCCTGTTACAGGGATGACAGTTGCGGGAAATGTTAAAGAGCTCCTCAGTGGAATAACTGAGGTTGGTGCCGACCAGAAGTGGCTTGGAAACGTTTGTTCACCTTCTGTTTTAGTAAAAGAACTAACGGTTAGTGGAGAGTAAATGAAAAGTATTAGAAGGGAGAAATTAAAGTCGACACTTGTAAGGGAAATATCGGACATTGTAAGAAGGGAGATAGACTTACCGGAGGGAATCTTTATTACCGTTCAAGGGGTTGAACTCTCAAAGGACGGCTCAAAGGCTACAGTTTTTATTTCGGGACTTAAAAAAGAGGATGTTTTAACGGCGGTTGAAAGGCTAAACAGAGCAAGTGGATACATTCACCACCTTTTGGGCAAGAGGATTAGAGTGAGAACGGTTCCAAGACCTGAGTTTGTAGTATCTCCAGAGGTAATGTTATGAAGTTAAATAGAAAGGAAACGGCAGAGCTTATAAAAGCTATGGAAGGTGACATTCTCATAACAACCCATAAAAATCCAGATGGTGATGCCGTTGGAAGCTCGTTGGGCTGGTACAACTTCTTAAAGAAGTTGGGAAAGAGTGTAAAAATTGTTTACAGGGATAGAATCCCCTACTTCTTTGACTACCTTCCAAATGTTAACGAAGTAGAAGTGGCTGAAGAAATAAGGAGGGAGTTTGACTGGGTAATAATAACCGACGTTTCTGAGCCTAAAAGAACGGGATTCGAGGAAATACCTGCCAAGAGGTCGCTCGTTATAGACCACCACATAACTGCAGAGCCCTTTACAAACTATTTCATTGTTGAGCCAGATATATCAAGTACGTGTGAGCTCTCATACTACATAATGAAGCTTATTTCTGAGGAGCTTATAGACAGGAGTGTTGCACTTCCCATATACACTGGAATCTTAACCGATACCGGCAGCTTTAACTATTCAAACACTTCACTTGATACTCACTTGGTGGCAGCAGAACTTCTAAAAAAGGGAGTTGAGCCCTATACAGTCTATACAAGCATCTTTGAAAGAAACAGGATTAACAGGTACAAGCTCTTAGAACTTGTTCTTAAAACTCTAAAGTTTGCCCTTGACCAAAGAGTGGCCCATATAACACTCTTCAGGAAATTTTTGGAGGAAACAGGAGCGTATCCTGAGGAGTCTGAGGGGTTTATAAACTATCCGAGGTCAATAGATGGTGTTGAGGTGGCAGTCTTTTTTAAGGAAATTGAGGAAAACTTCTGGAAGGTTTCGTTAAGGTCAAAAGGGAAGATAAACGTAGCTGAAGTAGCCAAGAACTTGGGAGGTGGTGGCCACAGGATGGCTGCCGGTTATGAGAAAAGGGGGAGTATAGACAAGGTGAAGGAGGAGCTCTTTAAGGAGCTTGAACTGGCCTTTGAAAAGGAGTACTACGAAAGTATCTCTTAGAAGGGAAAGCCGAAGGATATGTGAAATCTACCCCTTCCCTGACCGGGAACTTTCTTAAGCTTGTAACCGTAATCAAACCTTAAAGGCCCAACTGGAGTAAGGTAACGAATTCCAAAACCTACAGATGAGTACCAGTTGGAAAGTTTAAACCGGGAAGGTTCTCTAAATACCCTTCCTGAATCGTAGAAGAGAGCTCCCTCCAAATTCTTGGTTAGACTTCTTCTAACCTCTAAACTAAAAAGTCCGTAAGCTTTACCGCCTATGTAGTTGCCCTTCTCATCCGTAGGTGATACTGTTCCGTACTTGTATCCCCTAATGCTCTCTGCACCACCTAAAAAGAACCGGTCCTGAACGGGAACTGGCTTTCCCCCTATGGAGTTAATAATACCTCCATTTAACCTTACTACAAATATTTCCTCTCCAATGGGAAAGAGGTAGAGAAACTTTTCCTCTGCCATAACGTAGTCTGTATCACCTCCTAAGAGAAATCCTGATAGGGAGAGATTTAAAAATGAAAGGAAACCCCTTTTAGGGTTTGATTTGTTATCCCTCCTGTCGTAAGTCTGAGAATAGACAAAGCTTCTCTTTAAAAAGGAACTTTTAGCCCTTATTGAGGTGTTACTAATTCTCTCCCTTGAAACTTCAATCCTAAAGGTTTGAAAGAAGGATTTACTCTTTCTCCTTAAAAGTTCAAAGTTGTAAGTAGTTTTGTCAGTCTTAAAACTCTCGTATATCTGCTCCTTCTTGACTATGGAGTAGGAAGTGTCCCATTTCCTGAAGGGGAATTGAGGTTTCATCACTTTAAAAACGGCATCGTAGCCCTCTTTCTGTCTGTACTTTCCAAAGAGGAAGTACTTCAGACCATAACCAAAGGGGGATGTAGAGCTTAAGAAACCATTTGTAACTATTCCAGAATCCGTTCCGTATCCTACAAACCCCTTAGTTTTTAAAAGACTTCCCTCTTGGAGAGTTATAATCTCAGAGATTGCAGAATCTGTCTTGAATTCCTTAATGTCTATCTTGGAAAAGAGCCTGCTGTCCATTAAAAGGGAGTACTGTTTCGTTACTTTCTCTTTTGAGTAAATTTGGGATGGTTTAATCAATACAAGGTTCTTTATGTACTTTAATTTTGTTCTTTTAAGGCCCTGAAAGATTACGTATCCAAATCTATACTCCTTTCCAGGAAAAATTCTAATAAAGACCCCCATTAAAACCTCATTTCCCCTCCTTCTTAACTCCTTCTTTCTGTAAATAACTTTAACATCGGGAAATCCCTTAAATCCATAGCAGTCGGAAATTTTGTTTAAGATATCTTCTAAAACTCTATCACTGTAGACAGTGGGAAGTTTTATTTCCTTGAAGCAGTTGAGTGTGTCTCCTTCAACCTTTAGTGAAACGATTCTGTAAATTGGCCCCTTTTCCACTATAAACTTAACAGTTCCTTCTTTAGAAACAGAAACATTGACCTTAGCAGATAGGTAACCTTTCCTCTTTAGATTGCTAACGAGTTCCAATTTTATAGAATTAACATCCCTTTGAGAGAAAGGTTTTCCTGTTAGCTTCTCTATTTTTCTTCTATCAACCAAATTTTCATCGATTCCCAGGAATTTAAACTCCTTAAAGAAAACTTCTGGTCCTTCGTATATTTTAAATTCAACAATTTCCTCACCATCAACTGCCCTCGTAGTTGCCTTTACAGATACAAAAGGGAACCCGTTATTTTGGTAGAAAGTTTTTATGTTCCTTACAGAGTTTTCAATCTCAAATGGGTCAACAGCAGCTGCTCTACGAAAAGTTAACAGTTTTGAGAGTTTTTTTTCTGAAAAGTGCCTGTTTCCATCAAATTTTACAATGTACTTTTTCCCAGTCTGAACAGAGATTAAGAGTTTCACCAAACCTCTATTTCCTTCAATCGGCTCAAGTCTTAGATTAACCCTTCCATTGTAGTACCCTCTATTCAGCATTAAATCAACGATTTTTTCCTTAAGTTTAGATAGAAAGGAGTACTCAGGAGTTTCTCCTGTAAGCTCCCTAATCTCATTCTCTACCTCTGATTTGATGGATGTATCACCATTAAAATTCAGTTCTATCTTTGATATTCTGTAGAGAATTAAATTCTTGACAGTGAACAGAACCACATAACCGCACTCTGTTTTTTTTACAGCATAACTGATATCGGGTTTCGAGTATCCCAGTGAGCGAATCTTCAAAAAGAGTATGTACTTGGCATTTTCTATATCGCTCTTGTTTACAGGTTTTCCAAGAAGCAAGAAGGAGACCACCTTCTTTACATTATTTACATTAGTGAGATTTCCAACATTTCCCCTAATTTCTACCTTTTTGATTAACCTATAGTCTACAATTTTTAACGTATCTCCTTTCCTTTTTACAATGTACCCTAAACTCTCGAGGAGACTTTTGGCAGAGGAAACACAGTCTGTAAATGTACAAATTCGGGAGGATTCCTTTTCTATTTGGTAGGCAATCGATTCGTCAAAACAGACCCCCTTTTCTACTTCTATTTCAAGTCCATAAGCGTTGGCAAATAGAAGAAAGACTAACCAGAAATACCCTTTACGTATGGTTCTCCTCCGTAGAAAACAGTCTTGACTTTCCCTTCCTCTTCCAATTTTTCAACTATACTTTCAACCTCTTCCTTCAGGACTCCTAAGGCATCAGCAATTTCATCAACGGGACACGGCCTCCTTACAACTATTTGATAAATCTCCTCTCTAAGTTCATTTACCGGCATTTTTCTCTTCTTAGCAACAGACTTTGCAATGATTTCTGTGTTTGGATAGTTAACTGTTTTGGCTATCTCGGAGAGCTCCTCGTACGATAGCCCCTCTACTCCGTAAGCCGGAGGCCTTACCACCGTGTTTAAATGCCACTTATCGGGGGAAATTTTATAGACCAACTCTCCTAACCTTTCAACTTCTTCCTTTTTATCGTTTATTCCCCTTACAAATAGAGTTTCTAACCATATTTTTGATTCTGTTTCACTCTTTAATCTCAAAATTCCCTCAACTACTCTGTTCACAGTTAATCCAGAAACAGGTCTGTTCAACTTTTTAAACGTTTCATCAGTTGCAGCATCAAGTGAGGGAAGAATTAAATCGATTTCCCTAACGTCGTTTATAACATCGTCCCTATGAAGAAGGGAACTGTTTGTTAAAAGTGCTAATTTAAACTGGGGAAACTCGTCCTTTATCCACTTAACCAGATCTCCCAACCTTGAAAAGAGAGTAGGTTCTCCATAACCTGAGAATGTTATATAGTCTATGTCAGGATTTCCCTTCAGGAATTCCGAAAGTTCTGACTTAACTTCATCGAATGGAACGTACTCAGCCCTGTTTAACGTCTTCTCGGTTGTGGCTCCAACTTCACAGTACAGGCAGTCCATACTGCAGACTTTGAAGGGAACGAGGTCTACTCCTAACGAAAATCCTAACCTCCTGGAAAATACAGGTCCAAAGACGTATTTCATAATTCCTCCTATTTTAAAATAAACACTCAATTTATACAAATTATCGGAGGAGGAAAATGGAATCAAGGGAACACTGGAGCTCCCGGATAGGCCTAATCCTTGCTATGGCTGGAAATGCAGTAGGCCTTGGGAACTTCCTCAGATTTCCTACTCAGGCAGCCCAAAACGGCGGTGGAGCCTTTATGATACCTTACATGATTGCCATGCTTTTAATAGCAATACCCTTAATGTGGACCGAGTGGGCAATAGGTAGGTACGGAGGAGCAAAGGGGCATGGAACGACCCCTGCAATCTTTCGGCTACTCTGGAAGAATCCGATTTCAAAGTACATAGGCGTTTTGGGTCTATTTGTTCCCTTTGTTGTCCTCTGCTACTACATATACATTGAATCCTGGACTTTAGGATACTCTTTCTATGCCCTTTTGGGACTTCTCCCCCACCCAGACCCAAGTCTGACACAGAGCGAATTTCTAAAGCCATTTGAAAACCTATTAAGGGAGTACACAAAACCGTCGGTCACAGCTTACATATTTTTTCTTATTACAGTTGCTTTTAACGGATTCATTCTCTACAGGGGAATCAGTGGAGGTATTGAAAAGTTTGCAAAAATAGCAATGCCTACGCTCTTTATACTGGCTCTGTTTTTAATGGTTAGGGTAATTCTAATAGAGACACCTCACGGAACAGCTGTTCAAGGATTGGACTTCCTATGGCATCCTAATCTGTCGGAGCTCTCAAACCCAAAGGTTTGGCTTGCAGCAGCAGGACAGGTATTCTTTACGTTGAGTTTAGGATTTGGAGCAATAATTACCTATGCTTCATACATAAAAAAGGACGATGATATAGTGGCCTCAGGGCTCTCTGCAGCTTCCCTCAACGAGCTTGCCGAGGTTATTTTAGGGGGGTCGATAGCAATTCCTGCAGCTGTTGCATTCTTCGGTGTAATTAATGCAACGTCGGTTGCAAGTAGTGGTGCCTTCAACCTTGCCTTTGTAACGCTCCCTGCACTCTTTTCTCAACTGACGGGAGGAGATATATTAGGATTCTTCTGGTTCTTTTTGCTGTTTTTTGCAGGAGCTACATCCTCTGTTGCCATAACGATGCCCATAGTTGCCTTTTTAGAGGACGAGTTTGGTCTATCGAGGAAGATTGCCGTAACTGTAACTGTAATTTTCACCTTTTTGGTGGCTCAGATACCAATTTTTATGCCAAAGGCCCTTGATGAGATGGACTTCTGGGCAGGAACGTTCTTTGTAGTTCTCTTTGCACTCCTTGAGGTTGTTGTTTTCTTTTGGCTCTTTGGAGGAGAGAGGGCATGGGAGGAGATTAACAGGGGAGCTCTCTTCAAAGTTCCTAAACTTTTCTATTACATCCTAAAGTACGTGACTCCCCTTTCTCTCTTTGCAATCCTTTCAGCCTGGACCTTAAGCCAGCTTCCTCAGAAATTAGTTACTGGTGATTTTCAGGTATGGGCAGCCCGCTTTGTAATGATTTTCATCCTTGCCCTTCAGGCTTTTATGGTTTACTTAGCAGATAGGAGGAGGAGAAATGAAGGGTAGTTCACTTCTCTTTATGGTCTTTTCCTGGATGACAGTTTTTGGATTTGTCGTTTTCTGCTTTACCGTTATTTTAAGGGAAGGGAAAAATTTGAAGGGGAAGGATAAGGAGGAGTTTGAAGAGTTTGAGGAGATAACATGATAAGACTGAGGAACTTAAGGTTAAAGAACTTCCTTTCCCACGTTCAGACAGAAATAAACTTCAACGACGAGACCTACGTTGTATTGGGAGAGAATGCCTCGGGAAAGACTTCTATCTTAAGGGGAATATTCTTTGGTCTTTTTGGTGAGGATTTGAGAAAGAGTAGGTTGGAAAAGCTCATAAACAGAAGGTCAAACAGTGGGGAGATTGAGCTGACATTTATCCACAGGGGCAACGAGTATACAGTTTTGAGGGAATTTTCTGTAAGGAGAAATACTGCAACTCTGTTTAAAAACGGAAAGCTTGAGGCAACCGGAGTGAATCAGGTTAAGGAAGTAGTCAGAAATTCACTGGGTTTGATGCCTGAAATATTCAAGAACACAGTTTTTGTTCCTCAGGGAGAAATAGTTGGGCTTTTAAAGGGAAGTCCTTTGGACAGGAGAAAAGTTCTAAATAGGCTTTTGGGGCTTGAGGAGTACGAAAAGAAACATGAGATGATAAAGAAGGAGAGGAAGGAAATTGAGGGCTTTAAGAAGCACTTAGAGGCTTCAATTGTTGGAGTGGAGAAGGAAAAGGAGGAAGGAAAAAAGTTAGAAAAGAGGATAGAAGTTTTAAACGAGAGAATAGGGACACTATCAGATGAAGTCAAAAATGAAAAGGGTGAAGTGGAGAGGATTCAAAAGGAGTTGGAAAAGTTAGAGGAGAAGAAGAATGTTTACACTCAAATCTCAACAGAATTAAGTAGTGTCCAATTAAATATTGGAAAAATCAATGAGAAAATAAAGAAGTTAAATGAAAAACTTAAGGAATTAAAAGAAAAGAAAGGAAATATTTTGAAACTTAGAGATGAGATTAGACCTCTAAAGGGAGCTGAAGAGTTAAGTGAAGTCGTTCAAGAGTTAAAGCTTTTAACTAAGGAGCATGAAAATCTGAGGAAAACTTTAGATGAAAAAAGCAAATTGTTAAGTGAAAAGGAAAGGATAAAGGAAAATTTACCAAAGTTGGAAGCTGAATTAAATAACTTAATCAGGAAAGAAGAAGAGCTAATAAAAAATAAAGAATTATTGGTAGAAAAATTTAACGATTTAAACAGGCTGAAGGATGAATTTACAAAAGTAACATCCGAAATTGAAATGAAAAAAGCCCAACTCTTAAAGCTCAGGGAAGAGATTCCAGAGGTGGACCTAAGTGAATTTGAGAAATTGAGATTCAACTTTGAGGAAAAACTCAGTAAGCTTAAGGATTTACAGGAAAAACTGAATTTAATAAGGAAGGAGAAAGAGGAACTCTCTGATAGAGTTAAACTACTGCAGAAAGGAAACTCTAAGTGCCCCGTTTGTAACGGAGATTTGACTGAGGAGAAGAGGTTAAATCTGATAGAGGAATCTAAAAATAGGTTAATCAAGGTCAGTAATGAGGAGGAGAAACTTTTAAATGAAATTGAGAAGCTGAATGGTGAAATCAAAAGTCTGGAAAAGGAAGTTAAGTTAAAGGAAAACTTAATCGTTAAAAAAGAAACTTTAGAATCTGAAATTAGAGAAATTGAAAAAGAGATAGAGGTACTATCGGGGAAAATCCCTAAGTTTAATCAGGATGAGATTAAGCAGTTAGAAATTTCAATTTCGGATTTGGAAAAATCAAGATTGGAAGTTTTAAAGAGAAAAACAGAGCTATCCCAAGAAATTAAGAGTTTAAGGGAATTTATTGAGAGACAACCTAAGGAGCAAGTTCTCCAACTAAAGAAAAAGCTCAATGAGCTTGAAGGGGAAATTTCCAAACTGAAGCAAAGGGCAAAGGAATTAAAGGAGAAGTACGAAATTCCAGTTTCAAACGGTAAGGAACTTTCAGAGTTCTTGAGAAAACTAAAGGAGAAGGAGAACCTCCTTAAGAGGTTAGAGGGTGAAGTTAGCTCAGAGGGGGATTTAAGGAAGGAACTTTCAGAACTTGAAGAGGAGTTGTTGAGACTTCGGGAAAGGGAATCCTCCCTCAGGAGGAGGTTGGAGGAACTTTCATTCGAAGAGGGACTCTACAGAGCATTTAAGAAGAGCTCCAAAGAGTTAATATCCCAGTTTCAGAAGAAGAAGGAGGAGCTGAGTAAATTAATTGGAGAAAAGGCCGGTTTGGAGGAAAGCCTTAAGAGGTTAAAGAGGAGAATTGAGGAGGGGGAAAGGATAAAAGAAAACTTTTTAAAAGTTCGTCAGGCTGTGAACCTTCTTTCAGAGGTAGAAAGGAGTATGCACCCGGGGGAGGGATTTTTAAAGTTTGTAAGAACGATGCTGCTTCCCCAAATAGCATACTACTGTAAGGAGTTCTTCTCCATTTTTGATTTTGAGTTTGGAGACCTCTACATAGATGAGAACCTTACAGTAACTTTCGGAATTCCCGGTCAGGGAACGATGAGCTTGGATGAGCTTTCTGGAGGACAACAGGTTGCATTTGCCCTTGCTCTGCGATTTGCAATGGCAAGGAACTTTTCTCAGAGGATGGAGCTCCTAATTTTGGACGAGCCGACCGTTCATTTGGATGCCCAGAGGAGAATGGGGCTCACAGAACTCCTTACAGCTTTAAAGACCAAACTTCCTCAGATGCTCATTGTTACCCACGACCCTGAACTTGAGGTTGTGGGAGATAGGGTAATCAGGGTAAGGAACCACGGAGGGAGCTCCTTTGTTGAAGTTGGAAGTTAACGTTTATCTACCTGTTCTCCTTTACGTTGTAGTTCTTATTATTTCAATTATTTCTGAAGTTTTAATTAGGAAATTCATCAGTAATAAGTTTGAGAAAACAGTAGTTGATGTAACTCTGCTCGTTCTATTTTCCCTAATTCTCTTTTTCCTTGGATGGAATCTCTCTGAAAGTTTAACAAACTGGAATTACAGGGAATTATTCAAGGATACTGCTGTATTGATTTCCTCCCTCTATATGGTAAGGGCTGTTCATATTCTTTCTCAAAGAAAAGTTATTAAGTATATTCCTTATCTAACTTTTCTAATTGCTTACGTTTTATCCTTGATTTATATATTTTCGCCCAATCTTTCAGACTTCTATTTAACACTGATATTAAAGTTAAGGAAGTTATTTGTGTCGCTTGGAGTCATTATAATATTTTTGGAATTCTGCTCTGCAGTAAAATCTGAAAAAAATAGAAGAATACTTAGAATATCGGGTTTATTTACCTTAATAACAATTTTCACTATGTGGATTTTTAATTATTTAACATTCAGTTCTCAAACAATAGTTGGTGTAGCAATAGTTTTAATACTTACTTCATTACTAATTTTAGTATATTCAAAGTTAATACCTAAACTTAGTGAATTTCTGCAGAATAAAATCTCAGATAGAGATGTAGAAGTAGTCGAATCAAACTTAAAGTTGTTATCTTTTGTGATTTACATTATTTTGTTTATTAAATCACTATCTAATTTTTCCAACTTATATAAAGTTATCAATAAGCTCTACTTGATTTACATAATAAAAACAGATTTAATAAAGATATCCCTCGGAAATATTTTAAACGTCTTAATTTTAGGGTTGATTCTCTTCTCTCTTCTAAATGTAGGGAAGAAACTCATAAAACTAACATTTCCTAAGGAGAGGAGGGAGGTAGAGGGAGGTTCAGCAGAAGCATTGATATTCAACTTAGGTGTTCTATTCAATTTAATTATTTTGCTTTCAGCATTAGGAATAACCTGGAAGGTTCTCCTTCCAATAGCTGGAACTTTAGGTGTTGGCATTGGGTTTGGCCTTCAAACAATAATGAACAACTACATTAGTGGTTTTATACTCCTGTTCAGCAAAAAGTTAAAGGTTGGAGATATTATAGAGCTCCCCTCAATATCGGTGTCTACGCTTGGAAGGGAGGTTCCGAGTGTTTTTGGAAAGGTAAGCGATATAGGAATACTTTCAACAATCGTAAGGACGAACGATGGAGTTGAAATTTCCATCCCAAACTCATCATTTATAAACTCACCCATAGTAAATTTCTCCTTTAGAGACCCGTACGTTAGAATGAAAATTCCCGTTGGTGTTTCGTACTCCTCAGACCCCTTAAAAGTTAAGGAGATACTTTCCTCTGTAATTGAGGAAATTCCACACGTGGTCAAATTTCTCCCTAAGAGTGTAAGATTTGAGGAATTGGGAGATAGTGCAATTGTTTTTACAGCAATTTTCTGGATAGATGTAAGAAAACACATAAGAGTAAGAGATGTTGTAAGTGAGTTTTACTACAGAGCTTGGTATAAATTGAAGGAGAGCGGAATAGAGATTCCATTTTCTCAGAGGGATGTTTGGTTTAGAAACCCTCTAAAGGTTGAGGTTGAAAACTTAAAAGAGGAGGAGAATTGATAAAGGTCATTTTAGAGCTTGAACCGGAGGACTTTTACACAATTGTTGGACACCACGAGGAGAACCTTAAAAAGCTTGCAGAGATACTCAACGTAAGGTTAGGTTCCCGCGGAAACGAGATAATGATAAACGGGAGCTCCGAGGGCGAGGAGAAGGCAAGGAAATTTCTAAAGGACTTAGAAGGACTTGTAAAGTCAGGCCATAAGCTTACGAAGTCAGACGTTGATATGTACATTACCCAGCTCTCTGCAAGGAAGGAACCAAGGATTAAGGAATCTGCAGGAGAAGTAATAGTAACAACCTACCGTGGAAAGAGGATTGTTGCAAAAACCCCTACACAGAGGAGGTACTACGAAGCAATAAAGAACAACGACATAGTTTTCGGTGTAGGACCTGCAGGAACGGGAAAGACCTACTTAGCAGTAGCAATGGCAGTCTCCTACTTTAAAAAGGGGCTTATTAACCGCCTTATTCTCACAAGGCCTGCAGTAGAGGCCGGAGAGAAGTTGGGCTTCCTACCGGGAACCCTTCAGGAAAAGATAGACCCTTACCTTAAACCGCTCTACGATGCCCTCTTTGAAATGATAGAGCCTGAGAAGGTCAATTCGTACCTTGAGAGGAACATTTTTGAAATAGCCCCTCTTGCCTACATGAGGGGAAGGACTCTGAACGATGCCTTTATCATTCTCGATGAAGCTCAAAATACTACAAGGGAACAGATGAAGATGTTTTTAACGAGGTTAGGATTTGGTTCTAAGGTTGTGATAACTGGAGACGTTACACAGATTGACCTTCCATCAAATAAGACATCTGGACTTGTCGAAGCTACGAGGATTTTAAGGGGTATAAAGGGAATAGAGATTGTTGAATTCTCAAGGGAAGACGTTGTGAGACACAGACTGGTTCAGGAGATTATAAAGGCCTATGAAGAGTTTGAGTCAAGAAAGGAAGAATAGTTTAATTGTTTATTCCCTAGTTCTCCTACTGAGTCTTCTATCGACCCTATTTCTACTTCCACTCAACTTTGTAAATATTCCCCTTTTAAAGCCGGGAGAGGTTAGCCCTGTTGATATCAGATCTCCGGTGTCGGTCAATGCGGTAGACGAGGAGGAGACAGAGAGGGAGAGGGAGAGGATAAGGGAAAAGTACCTTCCGATATTTTCCTACAGGGAAAGGGCTTACGAAGAGGTACTGGAAAAGTTAAACAGTCTTACATACCTAACCCCAGAACAGAAGAAGCTTGTTCGGGATGTACTGAACTCTTACTACAAGAGGGGAATAATATCTGAGGTTCCAAAGGGTTTTAACGAAATAACAGTGGTTACTTATGGTAGAAGGAAAAAAGAAAACCCTCAAAATTTCTTAAAGGTTGAAACCATCCGTAAGGAGTTTAAAAAGGACTTAACAAAGGTTCTAAGGGATGAAAATCTCGCAGAAAGGGTGTCTGAAGACTTAAAAATTAAGCCAAATTATGTTTTCCTTAAGGAGGAGAGTGAAAAGCAATGGAAGGAAGCTGAATCGAAGGTTAAGCCTATTTACATTAAAATTAGAAAGGGAGAAGTAGTAGTTAGAAAGGGTGAGAAAGTATCACCTAAGGCGTCAAAAGAATTAAAGTTAATAAGGAAAGAAGTTTTAAAAAACAAAACTCTAAATAAATATTTCTCAATTTTTTTACTTTCTTTAGTTTCATACCTGTCAGTAATAAGACTCTATAAGGTCATAAGTCCATCTGCGTACAGCTTAAAGAACTTAATTTTTTCAATGTCTGTAATTACTATAGATATCTTTCTCATAAAGTTCTTTACATTTCTCTCAAAATTGATAATTGAGACACTAAACTTACCGGTTAATGAAAGCTTAATCTACATTCCGATTGTGACGTCTGTTATTTTTGGCTCAATGTTCATAAACAAGAAAGTTGCACTTATACACATTCTTCCAGTAACAGCTCTCTCGGGATTTGTCATTTCAAAACCTGAGTTTTTAATAGTTCCCGTCAGTATAGGAGCTCTCTTCTCAGCCTTTGATTCGAGAAAGTTCAAAAGCAGGGAAGTCATTTACAAATCCGCATTTAGGGGAGCTCTCGTAACAGTTATCCTACAGGAAATCTTTCTAATTTACTACAGTGGTTTCAACTTAAGGAGTGAAAACTGGATAGAGCCTGTACTCACGATAGCAGGAGCTCTAATTGCGGCCGTTTTTGTCAACGGACTAAGCCCATTGATAATCAGTCTTTTTAACTTTACAACCGATTACATCTACATGGAACTCATAAACTTAAACCACCCCCTCCTTAGGAAGTTAATCTTAAAGGCTCCCGGAACTTACAGCCACTCTGTAATGGTAGCTACCCTTGCAGAGGCAGCAGCCGAGGCAATAGGAGCAAACGCTCTACTGGCAAAGGCAGGAGGGCTTTTCCACGACATAGGTAAACTGAAAAATCCTCAAGCGTTTATAGAGAATCAATTTAACGGAGTGAACATCCACGATAAACTTCCCCCTGAAAAGAGTGCTGCAATTTTGAGGTCTCACGTTGAGTACGGAGAGGAGTTAGGAAGGAAGTACAAACTTCCAAAGAGAATAATTGACATAATAAGGCAGCACCACGGAACAAAGTTAATGAAGTACTTCTACCACAAGGCTAAGGAACTCTACGGTGAGGACAAGGTTGATGAAAAGGTGTACAGGTATCCCGGGCCAAAGCCTCAGTTTAAGGAGTCTGGAATCGTAATGTTGGCAGATACCGTTGAAGCTGCCGTTAGGTCTATGAAGGATAAGAACATAGACCTTGATTCCTTTATACACAAACTGATAATGGATACTATAGAGGAGGGACAGTTGAACCAGAGCGGTCTATCTTTAAACGAGATAGGAATTATTGAGAAGGTCTTTAAGAAGGTCTTATCCGGGGTTTACCACAGTAGAATAGAGTATCCGGAGGAGAAGAAGGAGTAGTCATGTTTGAAGATGTTGGAAAAACACTTGTTTTTCTGGGTCTAATACTGGTCGTCCTTGGAGTTACGTTGGTTCTACTCTCAAAATTTGGAGGCTCAATCCCCTTAGGAAGGCTTCCTGGAGATATTTACATTAAAAGGGACAACTTTGTTTTCTTCTTTCCTTTGGCAAGTAGCATCCTAATAAGTATCTTGCTCTCACTACTTTTCTTCGTAATAACTGTTTTATCGAGAAAGCAATGAAAAAATTACTTCTCTCAGTTCTTTTAATTCTAATTCCCAACCTCTGTTTCGGAGAGGTTGTTAAGGAAGTACAGATTGAGGGGCTGAAGTGGACTAAAAAAAGGTTTGTTTTAAGGGAGCTCCTTTTTAAATCGGGGGATGAGTTTTCAGAAAGGAAACTCAAAGAGTCCATAAGGAACCTCCTAAATACCCACCTTTTCTACGAAATCAGACCGGTAGTTAAGAGGACTAAGGACGGGGTAATTGTTAAGCTAAAAATAAAGGAGAGATTTCCAATAGTTCCACTTCCAAAGCTTAGGTTGAAGAGCTCCGGCTCCTACAGAGCCGGAATGGAAGTCAGGGACTACAACCTGTTGGGAATGGGACACAGGCTCTACACAGGGTACGTTAAGTGGTTCAATACGAGTTCTGAAAGTTACTCTGTTTTTACATACTTTGACCTGTACAGGGTAATAGAAAACAGGGGAAACATTTATGGGGGGATTTACTACTCCTCTGAGGAGGAGAGTTCAGAGAGTGAAAGCTACAGGGTAAAGAAAATTGACCTACCCATTGGAGTTCACTTCTTTTTAGATGAAAGAAAAATAAGCCAGATAAGGTTTGGAATAACTCCTTCATTTTCAAGGTATACCGATGTCTTAAGCGATAAGAAAATATACTATGCAAACCTTTCATATACAAGGGACCTTTCAACCGACATGGTCTACTTTGTAAAGGGCGGAATTTTCAACGTTTCTATAAATCAAGCTGTTCCAAAGGTTTCTGATTTAACAACTGGGAGAGTTGACTTCAGCTTTTCAAGGTCCGTTCAAGTGTCCGGAACAGAAACCAGGAACTACTGGTTAGGTATGGGAACAAAGTTAGGCTACTCAGGTAAGGGATATAAGATAGTAGCTCCCGTTCCAGGATACAGGAGCCGATTAACCGAATCCAAAAGGTATATAGCAGGAAGTTATGGAATAAGAGCTCCAATAATTGACAAGAGCGTCTACTTCTTCCCGAAGGTATACTTGGGTAACACGTTCAAGGGAACCGATGGTGTTTTGCTCTCTACAGGATTTGAGGTTACTGCATTCTGGGCTAAGCTTACTGATGGTATCATAAGATTTAAAGTTTTCAGGGGTTTGGGAAAGGATGGAGATACTCAAACCTTACTAAAACTCACTTTTAGGTGGTAGATATGAAGGTATCCTTAGTTCAGTTTTCCTCAAAGTTGGGAGAGTTTGACTACAACCTTGAGAGAACAGTCGAGTTTGCAGAAAGAGCAAGGAAGGAGGGCTCCTCCATCTGTATATTTCCGGAGCTCTCACTGACAGGGTACAACGTTTGGGACTTAACATTTGAAGTTGCAATAAGGCTTGATTCCCCAAAGTTCTCTCCCCTTTTAGAGCTAAGCAGGGAGATAGATATAGTTGTTGGATTCGTTGAGGAGAGTCCCGAGTACGTCTTTTACAACAGTGCCGTTTACCTTTCAGATGGAAAAATTAAGCACCTTCACAGGAAGGTATACCTCCCAACCTACGGGATGTTTGACGAGGGAAGATTCTTCGGAAGGGGAAACAGAGTAGAGTCATTTAATTCTGCTCTCGGGAGGAGCTCCATCCTCATATGTGAGGATTTGTGGCACATGTCAACCGTTTACCTCTCCTTCCTTCAAGGGGTAAAGTTTATATTTGCCCTCTCATCAAGCCCCGGAAGGGGTTATAAGGAAGAGAGAATGTTTGGAAATGCGGAAATTTGGCAAAACATGGGAGAGTTCTACTCTCGAATGACGGGCAGTTACTTCTTTTTTGTAAACAGGGTGGGAACCGAGGATGGATTTGTCTTTTCAGGGAAGTCCTTCGTTTCAAATCCCTTCGGTGAAATAGTGGCAGAGGCATCTCCCTTTGAGGAGGAGATTTTGACGGTTGAAGTAAAAGAGGAGCTTGTAAGGTCTGCAAGAATAGGCCTTCCTCTCCTGAGGGACGAAAGGCCGGAAATTGTACTTGAAGCTCTAAGGAGGCTAAAAGATGAGATTTAAGTTAGAAAAAGCTTTAGAGATAAAGGATAAAGAGTTTATAAAAAATGCCCTGGCAAGATTTATTAAGGAGGAGGTTGAAAAGGCCGGTTTCAGGAAAGTTGTTGTTGGAATTTCTGGAGGAGTTGATTCAGCACTATCTGCCTTTTTGGGAGTTGAAGCCTTAGGTAGGGAAAATGTAATAGGAATTTCAATGCCCTATAGAACGTCCTCTAAAGAGTCCATTGAGGATGCAAGGACCGTTGCCGAGGTTTTAGGTATTGAGTTCTACGAGATAGATATAACCCCTCAGATAGATGCATACTACGAAAAGCTCCCGGAAGCCGACAGAATAAGAAAGGGAAACAAGATGGCTCGGGAGAGGATGAGTATCCTGTACGATTTTGCCCACTGGAAAAATGGCCTCGTCCTTGGAACGAGCAACAAGAGCGAAATTTTCATAGGTTACTCAACAAGGTGGGGAGATAGTGCCCACGATATTAACCCGATAGGTGACCTCTACAAAACTCAGGTTTGGGAAATGGCCGAGTTTGTGGGTGTTCCTGAAAAAATAGTTAGGAAAAAGCCATCTGCTGACCTCTGGCCGGGACAAACCGACGAGGGTGAAATAGGAATTACGTACAGGGAGCTTGACTTGATTCTTGTCGGCTACGTGGACTTAAGGTTGAGAAAGGAGGACTTAGTATCCTACGGTTTTGAGGAGAAAAAGGTTGAAAGAGTCCTGAGTATGGTTAAAGGAAGCCAGTACAAGAGAAAGTTACCTATAATTTGTAAAATTTCCCAGCGGACGGCAGATAAGGATTTCCTCTACTTAAGAGATTGGGGGCTTTGATGATTGTCGATTTTAAGGAGTTAGGTGTTTTTGGAGCTAAGGAACTGAAGAAGAGAGGGGCTGACTACGGAGACCTGTTCTTTGAGAGGCGCTTTACCTTCAGCGGAAAGTGTGAGGATAACAGGATAGAGAACATATCCACCGGCCTTGAGATGGGAGTAGGGATAAGGTTTGTTAAGAACTTTAAAACCTACTACGGATTTACAAATGAAATTTCAAAAAAGGCCATTCTAAACATAATTGAGAATCTATCCTCTGCAGCCAAGGGGGAAGAGGTCATCCTAGACTTTACAGAAAAGAAGAAAAGGTACGAGGAAATTGTTGAAGGGCTTGATTTTGACATTCCAACAGAAAGGAAGGTTGAATTTCTTAAAAGGGCAAACGAAAAGGCCAGAAGCTTCGGGGATAGGGTAAAACAGGTTACGGTTGTTCTGAGGGACCAGATTCAGGAGGTCTGCATTGTAAATACAAACGGGAAAATCGTTGAGGATGTGAGGCCAAGGGTTGTTTTCTATACCCTTGTTGTTGCATCTGACGGTGTGGAGCTCCAAACAGGCTATGAGCCCGTAGGGCACCTCGGTGACTACTCCCTATTTGAAAGGGTGACACCTGAGGAAGTTGCAAGTGTAGCTGCAGAGAGAGCTCTAAAAATGTTAAAGGCAAAGCCTGCCCCTGCAGGAGCATTTACAGTTGTTATCTCCTCTAAAGCTGGCGGAACAATGATTCACGAAGCTGTAGGCCACGGACTTGAGGCAGATTTGGCAAACCTGGGACTTTCGGTCTACTCAGGAAAGGTAGGTCAAAAGGTTGCATCTGAGTTGATTACCGTTGTTGATAACGGCTTTATGAAGGGAAAGTATGGAAGCTCAGGATACGACGATGAGGGTATTCCTACCGGCAAAAATGTTTTAATAGAGAACGGCATCTTAAAGGGTTACATGTACGACCTCATAGAGGCAATGAAATCAGGAGACGAACCTACAGGAAATGGAAGGAGGCAGTCTTACAAGCACGTCCCCATACCGAGAATGACGAATACCTACATAGCTCCAGGTGATACAAACCCTGAGGAGATTATTGAGGACACGAAGAGCGGAATTTTGGTTGTGAAGATGGGGGGAGGTCAGGTCAACACGGTAAACGGCGATTTTATTTTTGAAGTCTCCGAGGGCTACTTAATAGAGAACGGCCAGATAACTGAGCCCATAAAGGGGGTTTCACTAATAGGTAACGGTCCAAAGGTTTTAGAGGAGATAGATGCAGTTGGGAACGACATAGGTTTTGCGATAGGGACCTGTGGAAAGGATGGTCAGGGAGTTCCCGTGTCTGATGGAATGCCCACCGTTCGAATTCCAAAGATAACGGTTGGAGGGACTAAGTGAGGGCTGTCGCTTTAAAGAATGTAGAAGTGGAAGGACTTGGAAACTTGAGGGAGTCCTTAGAGAGGAGAGGAGTTAGTGTTGAGGAGCTCCCTGCCTATAAAGGTGAATTTCCAGAAATTAGCGACTTTGACCTCCTTATAGTTTTAGGTGGTCCTATTGGTGTTTACGAGGAGGATAGGTTCCCGTTTTTAAGGAAGGAGAAGGAACTTCTAAGGGAAAGTCTATCTCAGGGAAAGAAGATTTTAGGAATCTGTTTGGGAGCTCAGCTCCTAGCTGAAGTTTTAGGGGGGAAGGTACAAAAGGGAGAATGGGGAAAGGAGATAGGTTGGAAACCGATATATCCTCAGGACCACCTTGAAATTCTCTACAAGGATGAAGTTACCGTTTTTCACTGGCACGGTGACACGTTTGAAATTCCCCAAGGATGCGTAAAAATGGCATCCTCACAGATGTACAAGAATCAAGCATTTAGGTTAGGTAACCAAGCAGTTGGCCTTCAGTTTCACATAGAGGTAACTCCTGAGGATATAGAGGGTTGGATTTCAGCTTACAGGGATGAGCTTAAAAGTGAAGGACTCAACGAAAGTGAAATACTTGGGAACGAATCCCTATGGAAGAGATTGAAAATTTACTGTGACGTCTTTACAGAGTACCTTTTGAAGTTATAAAGCTAATCTTGACATCATAATAAATTCTAATAATATAATTGACACCTGAAAACGTAGAGAGGTCTGCTATGGTAAAGAGAGGAGTTCTTCTTCTAACACTTCTATTAATAACTGCCTCCTGTGGTAGTGAAAAAGCGGCAGAACCCGTTAAAGTTAAAAGTGTCTCTGGAATAAAAACTGAAACTGTTAAGGCAAACCAGGTAGTTGAGGAAGCTTCATTTTCAGGCTATGTAATTCCAAAGAAGGAAATTCTCCTATCCCCCAAAGTTGTTGGTTACCTTATTAGAGTAAATGTGGCTCCTGGAGATAGGGTAAAGAGAAATCAAGTACTGGCGCTTATTGATAACTCGGATATAAAGCCTGACGTTGAAAAAGCCTCTGCAGGAATCAAGGAAATAAATGAGACTCTAAAGGAACTTGACAGGGCTTTGGAGGAAGTAAAGGCAAGGAAAGAAGCTGCTGAGGCCAACTACATTCTTGCAGAGAGAACGTTTGAGAGATTTAAAAACCTATTAAGAGAAGATGCTGTATCAAAGCAAAAGTTTGATGAGGTAAGGGCTCAGTACAAGGCAGCAAAGGCAAACTTGGAAGCAGTTAAAGCCAAGGAACTACAAATATTACAGAAAAAGAAGGTACTACTTGCAAAGAGAGAACAGATAGAGGCTGGGTTGAGGAAAGCAGAGGCCTATCTCTCCTACACCAAGTTAAAATCCCCGGTTAACGGCCTCGTTCTCCAGAAACTTGTAGACCCTGGAAATTTGGTTTCCCCTCAGACCCCCGTACTTAAGGTGGGGGAGTTTCCACTTTTAGTGAGGGCTTTTGTTGATAATAACTACATTAATAAGGTAAGGGTTGGAAGTAAAGTAAACGTTGTTGTAAAGGGTAAATCCTACGAGGGAAAGATTGTCGAGGTTGACGAGAGTTCTGACCCTGTTTCACATAAATTCGGAATTAAGGTTTTAGTTCCTGAATTGAAGGAAATTCCTGGAACCTACGCCGTTGTTAAGTTTCCTGAAAAAGTAGTAAACACAATAACTGTTCCAGAATCGGCCATTTACAGGTTAGGAGCTCTCGAGTATGTTTTTGTCATTAAGGACGGAATAGCCCACCTCAGATTGGTTAAAACCGGAGAGAGAATAGGAAGCAGGGTTGTTGTTCTGTCAGGACTAAATCCTGGAGAGAGGATTGCTGTAAGTAACGTTAACAACTTAGTAGACGGTGCAAGGGTAGAGGGGTAACACATGAAAAATATCAATTTGGGAATAGCAGGAAACATCACTAAAAGGTTCATAACATCAAAACTCACTCCCCTTTTTCTTGTTGCATCACTGATAATTGGAGTATTTGCAGCCGTTCTTACTCCAAAGGAAGAGGACCCACAGATTGTTGTTCCAATGATTGATATATTCATTCCCTATCCGGGAGCTTCCTCAAAGGAGGTTGAAAGAAAAGTTTCAACGAGATTTGAAAAGTTAATCTGGGAGATAAAGGGAATCGACTACGTCTATTCGGTTTCAAAACCGGGAATGTCCCTTATTGTTGCCAGATTTAAAGTCAACGAGGACATGGAGGACTCTCTCGTTAAGCTCTACAACAAGCTAATGTCAAACATGGACAAACTACCTCCTGGAGCTCTCCATCCCCTCGTAAAGCCAAAGGATATTAACGATGTTCCAATAGTAACTCTAACACTTTGGAGTGAGGATAAGAGCCCTTATGAGTTGAGGAAGATAGCTAAGGAGCTCTGCTTACAGTTAAAACAGATTAATGATGTTTCAAAGTCCTGGATAATCGGTGGAGATGTAAAGAGATTTAAAGTTATCGTTGATAAAAATAAGTTGAAGAACTACCACTTATCTCTACTGCAGGTAGCTCAAGCGATAAAGTCAGCTAATGCCCAGGTTAATGCAGGAAAGATAACTGAAAACAACACAGAGTACCCGGTAGAGGCCGGAGAGTTCATAAAGACAATAGACGACCTTAAGAACTTAGTAGTTGCTGTTTACAGGAACAAACCAGTTTACCTAAGGGACGTAGCAAATGTAACGGAAGCTCCAATAGACCCTGATAATTACGTTTTCATAGGTTTCGGTCCCCACTCTGAGGAGAAGGGGGTAAGTAAAGAATTTATCGAAAAGCACGGCAATCAGTTCCCTGCAGTAACAGTTGCCATTGCTAAGAAAAAGGGGACAAACGCCGTAGTTGTTGCAGATAAGATTCTTGATAAGGTTAAGGAGATAAAGGGAAGGATTCTTCCAAGTGACGTTCACATAACAGTAACGAGGAACTACGGTAAGACGGCAGAGGACAAGTTTGATGAACTAATGTTCCACTTAGGTGTCGCCATATTTGCAGTTGTTATCTTTATCGGTATAACGCTCGGTGTAAAGGAAGCTCTCGTCGTTTCACTTGCAATTCCAACGACATTAGCTCTAACCCTATTCGTTGACCTCCTTACAGGATACACTCTAAACAGAGTTACGCTCTTTGCTCTCATCTTTACCTTGGGTCTTTTGGTTGACGATGCTATTGTTGTAGTTGAAAACATACATAGACACCTTAAACTTAAAGAAATGCCTCCTCTTCAAGCTGCCATTTATGCAGTAGCTGAAGTTGGAAACCCCACAATTTTAGCAACGTTTACAGTAATCGCAGCTCTCCTTCCCATGGCCTTTGTTAGGGGGCTTATGGGACCTTACATGAGGCCAATTCCTGTTAACTCATCAATTGCAATGTTCTTCTCCCTCATAGTTGCATTTGTAATTTCTCCCTGGGCTGCATACTACCTCCTCAGGAAGGAATCGGAGAAAGAAGGGAAAAAGGTTGTACTTGAAGAAACAAGAACCTACAAGATTTACAATAGATTGATCCGTCCTCTCCTCGATTCAGCTTTAAAGAGATGGGCCTTCTTAGGAACCATTGTTCTACTAATGGTGGGTTCTGTGGCTCTCTTTTTCACAAAGACCGTTGTTGTCAAGCTCCTTCCATTTGACAACAAGAGTGAATTTCAGGTCGTTGTAGACATGCCGGAAGGAACGTCATTAGAGGAGACAGCAAGGGTTGCAAAAGCTATTGCAAACTACGTCCAGACGATTCCAGAGGTAACCGACTTTGAAGCCTACGTTGGAACTGCCAGTCCCTTTGACTTTAACGGCCTTGTAAGGCACTACTACTTGAGAAGGGGAGGAAATGTAGCAGACATTAGGATAAACCTTATTGACAAACACGAGAGGAAGAGGCAATCCCACGATATAGCTAAGGAGGAAAGACCTAAAATTCAAGCTGTTGCAAGGTCTGTAGATCCAGGGGCAAATGTAAAGATTGTTGAGGTTCCTCCAGGTCCACCTGTTCTTGCAACTTTGGTTGCTGAGATATACGGTAAGGACGATAGCGTTAGAAGGAGAATTGCAAAGGAAGTTGAGGAAATTTTCAAGAAAACACCTGGAGTTGTTGATGTTGATACACTTGTTGATGATGACTACTACAAGTACAAGATAGAGGTTGACAGGGAAAAAGCGAGAAAGTCTGGAGTAACAGAAGAACAGATTGCCCAGACTGTTAGGATTGCACTAAACGGGGCTTCCGTTTCTGAAGCTCACACGAAGTACGATTCTGACCCGGTTCCGATTTTTGTAAGACTCCCAAGAAATCAAAGGGACGACATTAATAAGTTGTTGGACCTTGCTGTAATGAATAAACAGGGGAAATTAATACCTCTGAGAGAAGTAGTGAAGGTTAAGAGAGTCTTAGCCGATAAGACTATCTATCACAAGAACCTTCATCCTGTATCCTACGTAATAGCTGATGTATCAGGAAAGTACGAAGCTCCCATATATCCTATACTTGCTATAAATAGCTACCTTAAAAATCACCCTCTTCCTGACGGTTACAAACTTGAGTACTCCTTTATTCCTCCTTCCATTCCAAAGACCGACTTTAAACCTAAGATGAAGTGGGACGGAGAATGGCAGATAACCTACGAAACGTTCAGGGATATGGGAGCAGCGTTCATTGTTGCTTTGATGCTAATATACCTACTTATCGTTGGTCAGTTCCAATCCTTTGTTATTCCTATGGTTATTATGGCTCCCATTCCTTTAACCATGATAGGAATAATACCTGGACACTGGATAATGAGCCAAATATTTGGAAAGACAGCCTACTTTACTGCAACTTCAATGATAGGTTTTATAGCACTTGCAGGTATTGTCGTTAGAAACTCTATCATCCTTGTTGACTTTATTCTCATGAGGAAGAGGGAGGGAGCTCCCCTCAAAGATTCCATAATTGAGGCAGGGGCTGTTAGGTTAAGGCCTATTGTTTTAACTGCTGCAGCAGCCATGGTAGGTTCAGCGGTTATTCTCTTAGACCCTATTTTTCAGGGTTTAGCAATCTCTATACTCTTTGGCGTTTTTGCGTCAACTACATTAACCTTAGGAGTCATACCTGTGTTATATTACATTTTTGAAAAGAGAAATTGGGAAAATAGATGAAAATTATGATAAACTAAAAGTTAAGTTAGATTGAGGGAGGTAAGAATGAAGATAGATAAATCAATACTTATATTGGCTTTCTTCTTAGGTTTTTCAGTACCTTCATTTGCGGGAGATATCTGTTCAACAAAACTGGAAGCTGAATCTGTGAAAAATCCCCTTCCTGTTAAGTACCAACAATTAAAAGCACAAAACGAGGAACTCAAGAGGAAGTTAGAAGACTGTAAAGCAGAAAAGGAAAGAGTGAAAGAAGAGATTTCACGTTTAAATGAAGAAATCTCTACTCTTGAATCTAAAGAAGCAAGGCTTAGGATACAACTTTTACAGTTACCTTCAAAGGAGAGCTTAGAGGAGCAGATAAGGAAGCTTGAAAGCGAGGAGGGAAGGTAAAATGAGGAAAATGATAGCAGCATTTTCAATAGCAGTTTTAACAGGAGTTGGAATCGCTCAAGCAGGTTGTCCTTCTCCAACGGAAAAGTACGTTCTCTGCTCTCCCGATTTTGCCTTCTACCCTGAATCACTAATAAAGGCCTATAACCAGGCAAAGAAGGAAAAGGAGGAGTTAGAGGCAAAACTCAAAAAATGTAGAGAGGAACTTTCCCTTTTAAGGGCAAAGGAATCAGAACTTAAATCTCGTTATGGCATCCTTTCTAACCAGGTAGAAGCTTTGAAAAGTAAGATAGCAGAAATACAGGCTCTCCAGAGGAAGCTCGAGGAGCTGAAGAGAAAAATGGGTAAGTGTGAGGAGCTCCTCAAAAAGTGGAGAGGTTTACCTAAAAGGTATACTGTTAAGAGAGGAGATACTCTCTGGGGAATTGCTTCTAAGGATTACATCTATGGAGACCCATGGCAGTGGCCACTCATTTACAGAGCGAACAGGGATAAAATCAAGAACCCCCACCTTATTTATCCAAAACAAACCCTCAAAATACCGAGGGATATTAACTGTCAGGACATAATTAACGCAAGGAAGGAAGCTTTAAGAACTCCTCCTCCAAAAGGGGTGAAACCCAAAAAAGTGGGTCCTGTTAAGGCTGAGGATGTTCCCAAAACAGCGACTGACTACTTCTTATGTAAGGGATGCAAAAGATGAAAGTAAAAGAAAGTAAGGAAATAAGATTACAGAAGGTTGTAACCAAAACTGGTGTGGAGCTGCTACGAATTGTGGTAGCTCCCAACCACTTTTTTCTTGAACAGAACCCAGAAAAACCCAGCAAGTATGGAGTGGCCTACAAGAAATTGAAGGAAATGTATCCCGATTTCTTCATGTTCTGGGAAATAAAGAACGATGAATACACAGGAAGGTTGTTGACGGGAGCTCTCCTTGAAAGGGGGGAAATTGATAAATTCATAGATTCTATTCTAAACTCCGAAGAGTATAAGGAATTTGAAGATTCGAAAGATGACCTATCTTAAGCAAACCATTCCATCATAAGGAAGGAGTCTCTACGATAAATTTCCATCCCGCTACGTTCAGATAAAACATAACCATTAGAGAGGCAAATGTATGCCTTAAATCGCTTTATATCCCACTACGTTCAGATAAAACTTATGTGGAACAGAGAAAGCCCCAGCCCGAACTCAACTTTATATCCCACTACGTTCAGATAAAACTTCTCCAAGCTCCTCCTTTCCCTTCCCGAATATAACTTTATATCCCACTACGTTCAGATAAAACAACTTGACGATGCACGTAGGGGGTATGCTTTGATAAAGGGCTTTATATCCCACTACGTTCAGATAAAACCTTGAAATCCATATTCTCTGAATTCAAAGAGCGACAACTACTTGTTACATTATATCATATACTGAAGAGGTAACTTTTTACAGCAAATCGGCAGTAGCAATTTTAGAATTTTCTAAAAATTCGACTTAATTGACTGTCTTGTAAAGCCTTTCTGCTACTGCATATAAAATTCGATTTGCTGCAACTATAGAAAATTATCTGTTACATTTTTATCTTCGCCTATGACAGTTTTTGTTACTGCATAAGGGCTCTTAAGTTCGTAAAAATAAATGGAGTCATTTTCCTCTATGATTTTTTCTAATTCAGCTTTACATTTGGCCAAGTTAGATATGCTTATTTCTCCCTCAAACACAGAGTTTTGAACCCAGTTTAAATATTTTCTTAGTGTTTTTCTTACCTTATCAATCCTTTTTACATCTACATCATAGGTTACAATGATGAACATTTACCACCACGCCTTCAAAGGAGTATAAACTTTATCTCCTGATAGATGTTTAATTAATTTATAACATTCAAGGCGTATCAAATAACGGTAAGAAACATTTCTTTTAAGACTTCTATGCTTAATTGTGGAATTCAATTTTTCATCAAAAGCTTTTAAAAACTTCTTTCTTCCCGATTCGGATAAGTATGTATAATTTAAATCGATATCAAAATCCTTTTTTCTTAAAATATTTTTGTTAACTAATGAGAAAATAATTGAATCTACGATTAGTGGTTTAAAAATTTCAGAAATATCTAAAGACAGAGAAAATCTGCTTGTGGAAGGTTCATGAAGATAACTAATAGTTGGATCAAGCTGTGTTTTATAAATCTCCGATAAAACTACCGAGTACATTAAGGAATTTCCATATGATATAAGGGCATTTATAGCATTTGATGGTGGTCTCTTTTCCCTTTTTATCATCCGAAAGAAATCGTCCCTTAGAATATTAGGAAATCTATTGTAATAGAATTCTCTAATCCTACCCTCTGTATTCATAAGGGAAGGTATGTCTTTGTGGCTATAAATGTCGCTTAGGAGCTCCTCAATATAATCTGTGCTAATTCCTCTCTTTCTTAAATTTCTTGCTATATGAAAAGAGGCTCCCACCACAAAGGAGGATGCAAGAAACAAACGGTTTTCAGGAATGAGATAGTGTTTTACCTGATTAACTACTAAATAGCCAGAAACATTCCTCTTTTTCGGCAAAATGCTTCCAGAATAAAATCCATGGTAATTGAAGTAATGAACGACTATCCCTTTTTGAGACAAGAAATTAAGGAGTGATGTATTTATATTAATCTGTCCAAAAAGGTAAATGTCGCAGATATTTTCTACTGGGAAATATCTCTTCTTTGTTTCATCACCATCCAAGTATTCAAAAACAAGTGTATTGTCTTTTCGTTTTAATGTTCCCGATTTAAACAGATATAATCGTGTCAATCCCTCCCTCCTTAATCGGAAAAACAAAATGTATAGTAGGCACACTTCTTACAGTAAGGTAACTTCTTCACTGGTGGTGGTTTAGGCGAGGAAAGTATATTTTTAATGTCTTTCAAAATTTCTATCATTTGTTTTCTTATACTGTCAGTTAGTTCAATAAATTCCCTCTTTCTTTGTCTTGGATAGTTAATTATTCCCTTCTTCTTTATACCAAATTGTTCCAAGTAAAAGAGATAATAGTAAAGTTGCCAGCGGTCAGCCTCTTCCATCTTTCTTGAATATTTGATTTCTCTAATATTTCCTCCAGAAACAATATCAATAGAAATTAAATTGTCGATAATAATGTCCCTTTTTGCATCTGAAGGATATGCTGTATCATGGAGAAGTTTTCCTAAAGTTATTTTCTCTGAGTTCTCCTCTAACTGAATTCCCCTATCAAAGAGCCACAGTTTCCTCTTACATACAAAGTAGTAATTAACTTTAATTCCATTCGTTCTAAGTTCATCAAAATCCACCTGACCTATCAAATAATTTCTCCAAAATTGGGTTCTGTACTTGTATCTAATCCAAGTTCGCTATCATAATCAAAGTCAACAGTGAGAATTTCCTTCCCGAATTTACCAGAAACAATTTGAGTTGGAATGACTTGTTTTAATTTATAAATAGGCATACTTAATGTAAACTTATTTACATTATAAATTGCTCTAAGCCTTTCAAGATGATTTCTTGTTTTATCCAGTACAATCTCTATTGCTTTTTGTATTTCATCAAAATTCTCATCGTAAACTTTTTTCGGTATAACGTTTACATTCAAGATTTCTCTAAAAAGTTTCTGAGCATCTCTTTTCGTATCAGCTTCAAATCCTGCATCCAATAATTCCATATTTTCAGTAAATTTCTTATAAAAGCTTGTATTTGATATTTTTCTAATATCATAAACACTCATCATCAAATCCTGCTTTTTATCATCAGTTAAGATTTGACAATTAAACTCTCTTAAAGCTTCTAATGTGAAATTTACAATTTCTTTGTTATAAATCTTTCCCTTATCTGAAGGCTCTTGCGTAGCGATTACAACATTAGGCTCGCTATCTTCATTAATAACTCTCCCTTGTTTCCTATAAACTCTCCCCATTCTCTGGATTATAGAATCTAAAGAAGATATCTCTGTAAACAGAACGTCGTAATCTATATCTAAGGAGGCTTCCACAAGCTGAGTTGAAATCCACACAATAGGCTTATCAGGAATTTTTATCTGCTTCTCCTTCTCTATTCTATCCTTTTGAATGAAAAGAGAATGTAAAAGCTTAACATTAACATCCTTATTTTCGCTTAAACGCTTAAAGAGTTCTTGAGCTTTTCTTACGGTATTTGTAATTACCAAAACTTTCTTACCTCTATTAAACTGAGAAACGATTTCACTTAAAAGTTCTTCTATTGACCTGTCTTCCAGTTTGATTTTATGCTTCTTTTCGGGATTAAAAACCGGTTCTAATTCCTCAGCGTAATCTTTCAAATATTCATTAATAAAGGGATGGATTGTTGCACTCATAAAGCAGAATTTTCCGCCGTAAATAGCTATTTCTTGAAGTCCCTTTATTATCACTGCAAGGGTATCTGGCGAATAACTCTGCGGTTCGTCCAACACTATTTTTGAATACATTAAAGTAGCATAAATCCTTTCGTATCCCGGATATTTAAAAACAGCCGTAAATAGCTGATCAGCCGTTGTTACAGTAATTGCCATGGAAAATTGCCTTGCAGCTTGAGTTCTTACAATGTGTTCTTCTATAGAAAGCGAATCTTCTATTTCTTCACTTTTCCCCATTCCATAAAACAGAGCATCACTATGCAAAAGCCCTATTTTTTCCTGTTCTCCTTTAAAAACACTGATGAGCCTGTCATACATGGCATTAACAGAAACTCTAACAGGAAGAGTATAAAAAGCTTTATCCCCTCCAATCCAGTTAATAGCAAATTCTGTTTTCCCTACACCTGTCGAAGCAGTGAGTAATACGCTCTTATTTCTTAAATCTTTTGCTTTTTTCTGAAATGGTTTCAAATCTCTAAAATTACTCTTCTTGGAAAGATAGGATATCAGTTTTTCTTCAAGGTTACAGATTTTTCCTTCCTCAACAGGCAAATGTGCCGATGCTGAATAGTCTAATCTATGGAGAATTCCTTTCAGTAAGATAAAAATTCTATTCCTTTTAATATTTTTCACCTTATTAGAGGAGTTGAAGTAGTAATTTTGCAACTTTTTATAAAGGATTCCTGCTTTATCTGTGAGCACAGACGATATGGAAAATCCATATTTTTTTAACCAATTCAAATCATATATTTTGTTCTTTATATCCAGCTCAATAACTTTCCGAAAATATTCCGGCGAGAAATCTAAGTTTCTATTGTGATGAAATAAGACGGAAAAAAGAACATAATCAAAATATCCTTTAGGAATAGTCCTTTTTATTTCAGGAGCGTACAAAAATATACCTGAAAGGTAATTATGAGGAATTTCTTTATTCAAAGCTCGAGGAATTCTTGCAGTTTCATTCAAATATTTTCTTATCTTTCTCTGAAAATGAGAAGAAACTTTACCTAAATCATGAAATAGACAAGCAATTTTTAAAGCATTCCAGAAATCTTCATTAACTCCAGAATTTTTTAAATCTTCTCCGTATATTTCCCTTATTCTTTCCAGTTCCCTTAAGAGATTCTCCGTATGCTCTTCTAAAGTTTCCGGAACCGCTTTGTTTTTATCAAAGTAAATTTTTGCATAAACATTTCCCATTCTAAATACTCTTCTTTATTTCGTCTAAAGGATTTTTCATAGCTTTGTTATAAATAAGAACACTCAAATTTCTATCTTCCAATATCAAAAGCCATTCATCCTCATCATTATCAATTTTTCTCAATGTCTTTAAATTATTAAGTTTTCTCTTTATTCTCATCAATTGCATATCTAACAACTCTTCTTTTACTGTTTCAACTGCTGTATCTAAAATCTGAAAAATAAGTTGCTTTTCTAGTTGCAAAAGAGCCAAAGATAGAAAATTTAAAAGGAATTTTTATGTTTTTCCATAAAATTTTCACTTTATATTTAATCAAATCTTGAATTTCAGGATATTTATAGTTTAACTGTTGCACAATCTCGTTACACATTAACGTCTCCAACTAAATCAATAATCCTGCTATCCTCTCTATCAAAAAGGAGCTCCCCGTCCTCTATAAGAGCGTCATCAATGTAAACCACTTCCCTTTTTTCAAAATATCTAAGACCAGTTTTTTCCAGTAACTCCTTGTTATATTTAAAATTCATCCTATAATTTATGCCTGCAATTCCCAAACTCTGGGCTGTTTCCTTATTCAAATAAATACCGTAATCAATATCGTGTTCATCTTCGGAAAAATCCCTAATTTCAGGTTCAATAAAATCTATATGATCAATCCTGACTAAATCTTCTTTCCTTCCGAGAGAAGGATACTCATTCTTTAGAACGTTTTCCTTAAACAACTTTAAGTATTTTTCATCTGCATGAATGTATATATTTAAACTAACATCGTAAATATTAGCCACATAAGTTGGAGACTTTGAGAATGATTTATTAAATCCTTCCAAAAACGGATATCCTTTTTCTTTAACTCTTGATTTCCTATCAAACTTCACAAGCATCTGCAAATCATAAACAACAGATGAAAATTTCCCCTGTATGCTCACAGCCATAGGGATATACTCGCTTGCACCAATCACAGTATGAAACCAACCCCTAACGGTAGATAGAGGAGGTAGGGGATAACTGTCCCAGAAATTAAAACTCATAGGTTTTCTATAGTTTGCAAAAGCTTGATAGGCCTTTATTTTAAGAAGTTTCACTTTTAACTCCATAGTATTGATTTACTTGATTTTTTAGAGTTTCAAAGAAATCATTAACATTAAGAACCTTTTCAGGCAAAAGTTCCTTTATTTCTTCTTCATTTTCCCAGTATCCATCCACAATACCTATGTAAGAATTATCCTTAACTTTCTTTCCGTTAAAACTCATATCAAGAACTGACGAAATAATTGATGTTTCCAAAAGATATTTCCTCATTTCACGATTATATCTTACCTTCAATCTTCCCAAGAAAAACGGATTTTTAACATTGTAAACTCCTCCAATGGAGAAGAGAGGATTCAAATTCTCCATCCTACCCTTAATATTTCTGTTTAACACCTTCAATACATCTAAAACCATATTAACTCTTCTTGCCTTTTCGGAAGGTTCAAGTGAGATATTATCATTCGGATCTTCTCCAACCCTATCTAACTCTATCGTGACTGTATAGGAATACAGAGATAAGTGATGCTCAAATTGAAACGGATTCGGAGTAGTTCCTGCTCTTTGAGCAAATTTTAAATTTATTCCGAATTCTACATCTAAGAACATAGGTTCAAGGGATATAGCGGGCGTTATTCTTACGACTGCAGGACGTGTTAAAGCTCCCCGGTCTTTTTCTGTTTTCATATAACCAAATAAGTCAGCCTCTACGTAGTCTTTTATATTGGCTTCAGGTTTAAACTGAACAACATCTTGCTCTGCCGTTAAAGGCTCTTCCTTACCGCTATCCACGGAAAACAATTCCTTCAACATTCTGTAGATATCGTATCTAATCGCCTGTCTTGATTCGTACGACAAAAGTTCGCCTGAACGGGAAAGCTTTTTAAGTTCTGAGATATTTCCTACTCCCTCTCCATAGTTCAAACTCATAGCCTCAAAGATTACTGAAACCGTTAACCCCTTTGGTTGTAAGTTAACCATTGCTTGTTACCTCCTCTCCAAGTAATCCGTTTAAAAAACTGTATCCGATACAGTAAAAATTCTCCTTATTTTGCAAAGTCTTAACAAAAGAAGAGGGAATCTCTTCACCATAAGCCATATAAGTCCTAAGCAAAACATCCATAAACTGTGAAGTGTTTCCTATTCTAAGAGAATTTAAAAGCTTGTAGGAAATTGACTGTATTTTGTTTTCCGCATTTTTATTTCTTAGAAGCTCTGCAAGTTTTCTACCTTCGTCATAAACGTCCCACATTTCTTTTTTCGACACGCTCATCTTTTTATCCCCTATTTCGTTAATAAACTTTGAAATAACTAGAGTTAAAAGTTGAAGCCTATACGGATTTATATTTGTTTCGTAATTTCTTGAACCACCCTGATAAGCCATGAATATTTTTGCAATCTTATTCAAGTAATCAAAATAAAGTTTATTTTCTAAAAACAAATGGATAACTTCTAGAAGAATCGAAATTTTCGTATCTTTTATTTTGTAATAACTCTTAGAAAACTGTTCTAGAATCTCTTTATTTTTTTGTTCCCTTAAGAACTCTGCTTTTTCTCTTGATAAATTAAAGGAATAAACCTTTGGAATTGTTTCATTATTCAAGTCAAGTTCTAAAACGGCAATATTTTGAAGAGTAAAACGAGCCTTCTCATAAGATGCTTTTAAAACAAGTTGAGTAAAGAAATCTAAAAGAACATTCTGCGTTAAATTCGGATTCAATACTTTCATTAGTAACCTGTTTTCACTAACTAAATCAACAACAGAACTGTCTGAATTAACAAAATAGAAAATCTTTCGTCCATCTTTTTGAACAGGAGTCAGACCTGCAAAATAAGAAAAATAGATAATTTCACAGATTTCGCATAAAGGAAGTTTGGGAACAAAGTTCCATACAAAGTTTACAGAGTCTGGATTGAGACCATAGAACTTAGAAATTCCAGTGTCAAATACCGTATTCTTTTTTGCTTTTCTTTCCATACATGATATACATATGAACTTTTTGTCTTTTTTTACTTTGTTTTGTCTTAGGGGTTCCTCAAAATCTGTATAAAACTTTTTAAATATGTCTTTATTCACACTAAGATTCAAGAAACTTTTTTGACCGTAGATATTCCTTAGATAAATCTGAACATCCGTTTCCCAAAATTCTTTCTTGTCTCTTTCTAATATTTCTATAGCTTTCCGAAGAATATTTATTAAAAGATCTATATCCTTTCTTATTTTATTTTTTGAAGGAAGCTTCCCCAATTTGTTTTTTAACAGTTTAAATCCCTGAAGTATCTTCTTAAATCTATCAAAAATCTCAACTAAAACTTTTTGAGAAGTTTCATTATTCTGAACTCTACTACGAAAGTACTTTCTATTTAAATAATCTAAATTTCTTTCAGCTTTCAGATATTCTAAATCGCTAACATATTCCTTAAAAAGCTTTATCAAATTTTCATACCTACCATACTGATTAAAAGCGTAATTAAAAAACTTCTCAGAAAACCCTTCAAAGATTTTTCTATCAAACTCTATGTAGTTATCTCCGAACCTTAGCAAACTCTCGTCTTTTGAAATAAGTTCCTGATTATCTCCAACAGTTCTTAATTTCCACAAATGGGAATTTATATTTAAAAAACCGAGAATTCCTGCATTATAAAGCCAATCTCCGAGATATACTCTTTCCATTACTTTACCTCTACCATTCCAAATCCCTGTCCTGTTCTGTTTCCAATACCTATCTTAACGATGTAATTAATATCTTCCGGATGACCTTGAAGCTGGAAAATCCCTCTATTTCCTGTTAAAGTCATAAATGGAATGCCCGTTTTCTCCCTAAATTCTTTCAGAGTATGTTTTACCTTTTGAACACTCATTTTTATTTCTTTAAAGGAAAGAGGCTCTCTTAAACCGTACCCTCTTAAAGTAGAAAGAATCTTATTCATTGTGAAGTTAAGTTCCTTTTCAAAATTGTCATCTGTAAATAAAATTGGTTTCTTCTTTCCATTTATGTTTTTCTCAATTAGAATCGGAGAACAGGTTTTCAAGGTAACTGTTCTTTTGGTTACCAACCTATCGTTAACAGGAGCTATCCTCTTTATTTTCCAGTTTATTTTTTCTCCATTTACTAACATTGTGTCATCCGTACTAAATCTGAACGTCTCTAAATTTCTAAGGCCGTTGTACAGGGAAATTATGAACCGATAGTCAGCTGAACTTATCCATAAGCTTAAAAATGAGTTTTCTGGAAGGTAGAAGGTTTCTACGTTTTGGAGCTCCCTAAATTTCTCTGGAGTAAATTGACTGTCTATCTGTAAAGGTTCTTTTCTTATAGTGAAGCCCTGAGGAAAGGACAGGTTGAATGTAAAGGCTTTAGGAACGCACGAATCGTAGAGAGAATGTTTGTATTCTAAGTCCGATAATTTTAAAGCCTCTTTAAATAAAGAAACAATTCTATGTCTATAAATTATTGGAACCTTTGATGTATGAATCAAGATTTTAATCTTCACTGCTTTCCTCTTATTAGTGTTCTTAAATGATAAGTTTGCTATAAAATCTCCAAGTTCCCCTCAAAATTATTAAAATCAATATACGAAATTTTTTAATTTTTGTAAAGAAAATTACATTCTCAGGAATTTTTTCAGAAACTCTTTCCAGTTTCCAAAGGGAACTTCTGTAAAGTCCAGGTCTGAAAGTAAGGAAGGATTTAAGAAGTAAACCCAAGCTTCTACAAACTCACTCATTGGTATTAACCTTACATATTTCTTCTTTCTTATGTAGTAACTCTCTTCAGGAAAAAGCTCGTTAAAGTCTTCAAACATATCAATGGCTCTTAATGTTAAATCATCAACCCTGTAAACCTCTCCAAATACCCTTCCCTCCCCCTCAATAATCCCGGGATAACCATCGTTAAGATGGACTAACTTTGCGCCGTACAGAACTCCGTGGGAAACAAAAACGGAATCAACTAAAAAGGCATGGGCGGAAAACCCAGACATCAAAGTTCCGTAAACAAAGAGGAGCTGATACCTCATAGGAGCTCCCCTCTAAACATCAAGATTTCTAACCTGCTTTGCAAACTTCTGAATAAATTCCCTTCTCGGGTCAACTTTATCTCCCATCAGAACTGTAAAGACCTCATCAGCCTGAACAGCATCCTCAACGGTAACCTTTAAAAGTGTCCTATTCTCTGGATTCATCGTTGTTTCCCAGAGCTGTTCTGGGTTCATCTCCCCAAGACCTTTGTACCTTTGAATGTATATTCCTTCCCTTCCCTTGTCCATCAGGTAGTTGAAAAGTTCATCTACAGTTTGAAACTCAACAAGTTCTCCTTTAGCCGTTCTAACTCTATAGGGAGGTTCTCCCAAAACTTCCCTGAGTTTGCTCTTTAAGTCCCTACCCTGTCTAAACAGGTCTGACATCAGAAGGTCCTCATCGACAAACTCTTCTTTCTTCAAGTACTTGTCGAAAGGAATTCTTGCAAGGACTTTAAACGAGCAACTTTCCTTATCCTCAATAATTTTAAATTCCGTGCCTGAAAGTTCCCTCGGTAGATTTTCTTTCAATTTTTCTACTAAATTTTCTACAGATTCTCTTGAATAGAGCTCCTTGTAATCTGCTCCAATTCTCAAAAGCAGGCTGATTAAATCTCTATCCCTTTTTCTGGAAAGAACGGAAATGACCCTCTGGAGTTTTAAAAGGGAATCTACAACTTTTAGGGAGTCTTCTCTATTAACTTCCTTTCCTTCTTTACTCAGTAGCTTTACAGAATCAATGGCAAACTCTAAAACGACCCTTTCTAACTCTTCATCGCTCTTTATGTAGATTTCCTTCTTTCCCTTTTTAAGCCTGTAGAGGGGTGGTTGAGCTATGTAGAGATGACCTTTTTCGACGATTTCTGGAAACTGACGGAAGAAGAACGTTAAGAGGAGGGTTCTTATGTGAGCTCCATCAACGTCAGCATCTGTCATGATTATTATCTTGTTGTACCTGAGCTTTGATATATCAAAGTTCTTACCAACACCGGTACCGAGTGCTGTTATGATTGTCTTAATCTCATCGTTAGATAGAACCTTTTCAATCCTTGCCTTTTCAACGTTTATTATCTTTCCCTTTAGAGGAAGTATGGCCTGAAATCTCCTATCCCTTCCCTGCTTTGCACTTCCACCTGCGGAATCTCCCTCAACTAAAAAGAGCTCCGTCCTCTCTGGATTCCTCTCGGAACAGTCTGCCAATTTTCCTGGAAGTGAAAACTCCTCAAGGGCACTCTTTCGTCTCGTTAGCTCCCTTGCCCTCTTTGCAGCCTCCCTTGCCCTTGCAGCAGTTATAACTTTCTCTGCTATCTTCCTTCCAATGTCAGGCCTTTCTGTTAAGAAGTTCCAGAGTTTTTCGTAAACTATTGAGGCAACAACAGGTCTTACCTCTGAGTTTCCCAGTTTTGCTTTTGTTTGACCTTCAAATTGGGGATTCGGAACCTTCACAGAAATAACTGCAACTAAACCTTCCCTTACATCATCGCCAGTAACGGAAATCTTTGAATTCTTTGGAATTAAGTTGTTCTCCTCTATGAATTTGGTTATAGCCCTCGTAAGGGCCATCCTAAACCCGGCAACGTGTGTACCACCTTCTCTGGTATTTATGTTGTTCACAAAGCTGAATATCTGTTCTGTGTACGTTGAGTTGTACTGGAGGGCAACCTCAACCAAAATGTCTTCCTTTTCCCCTGATATGTAGATAGGCTCTGGAAATAAAGGGTCTTTCTTTTCGTTTATCTTCTTTACAAATTCTACAATCCCACCTTCGTAGTAGAAGACCTCCTTTTTTGGAGGTTCAACCCTTTCATCTGTAAGAGTAATTCTTAATCCCTTGTTTAAGAAAGCGAGTTCCCTCAACCTGTTGGCCAAAATATCCCAGCTAAATTCAGTTACCTCAAAAATTTCTGGGTCTGGCTTAAAGGTTACTATTGTTCCCCTCTTTTTTGTTTCTCCAACACACGTAAACTGTGTTACGGGATTTCCCTTTTCGTAAACCTGCTTGTAGACCTTTCCATCCCTATGAATTTCAAGTTTCAACCACTCTGATAAGGCATTAACAACAGAAACTCCTACTCCGTGAAGTCCACCTGAATACTTGTAGGCCTTCTTTTCAAACTTTCCTCCAGCATGGAGAACGGTAAGAACAATCTCTGCAGCTGGCTTTCCATACTCTGGATGTATGTCAACCGGAATTCCCCTTCCGTTATCTGCAACTGTAACAGAGTTGTCTGGATGAATAATGACATCAATTTCTGTACAGTACCCTGCGAGTGCCTCATCAACGCTATTATCAACTACCTCAAAAACCAAGTGGTGGAGTCCATAGGTCCCAGTATCTCCAATGTACATTCCCGGTCTCTTTCTAACTGCCTCAAGCCCCTCAAGAACCTTTATTGCCGATGCATCGTACTTTTCACCACTCTTCATTTAAAGCTCCCTCTATTTTATGTCTTAGAATTATACAGTCTGGTGCCCCGCACTATTAATTTAACTTGCCTTTTTCTTGCCTATCAGTTCATTTATAATTTTTGATGCCCTATCGGAGGTAAGGAGATTAAAGTTGACCTTTGATACATCCGTTCCCGTCTCTGCTGCTAACTTCTTTATGAGTTCTATCTGTTTTGCCGTTGCTCTCTGGTTTCTCTCCACCTCCTTTTTAGGTAAGAGCTCCTTCAGTTCACCCCTGTAAGCTTTTCTACCTATAGAAAAGAGTGATAGCCCTTTCTGTATTGCATCTGTTACCGCTCCCTTAAGAGCATCACCGGGAGTGTAGTTTTCACTTCCTCCAAAAACCTCCTTGAAAGCCTCCGTTTCTAAAATCCATATCCTTAACTTTACCCATGCAACGTATCTCTTTTCTCCCTTCCTTTCTACCCCATCTATAGAATGTTCAAGGATTTTGAATCCCCAGTTCTTTGCTCCAACAACCTTGTTGAGAGCATCAATTACAGATTGGGGTTTGTATCCATAGAGAGTCCTTCCTCTACCTGGAACTTCCTGAACGGCGGAAGCCCCTTCACTTTCTAAAATTTGGTCTATTTTTTCTACAATATCCTTCCAGTATTTTAGATTTTGGGAGTTCAAGGAAACCTCCTGAAGATTTGGTTAGATTGCGGGGCACCAGATAGAATTTAGCTATAAGTAAATATATGAATTTTCTAAAACAATTCAATGGAGAAAAGCTATTGAATATCAAAGGCTTCAGTGAGGAAAGGAGAATTCTCTTAAAGTGTGTTTTAGGTGTCGGAGCTCTCTCTCTAACCCCTTTCTGTGGAGCTCTAATCTACCCTGAGCCTGAAGGAAAGGGGAATAGAGGAGAAATAGGAAGAAAGGTTGATTTAAACAGTGCAAGTTTTTTGCCGGGAATCTACGGTGGAACGCTCTACTCCTCCACATCCTCAGACCCTAAAACGTTCAACTTGGTTCTGGCCAACGAAACTTCCTCAACAGATGCCGTTGGAGAGCTCTTTGAGGGATTGACTGATGTTGATTTGAAAACTTTAAAACCTAAAGGCTGCTTATCCAAAAGGTGGGAATTTAAGGATGGCGGTTTAAGGTGGATTTTCAAGTTGAGAAGAAACGTTAGATGGTTTGATGGAAGGTTGTTTACTGCCGATGACGTTGTTTTTACATTTAACAGAATTTACTTCAACGAGAAAATTCCAAACTCTACGAGGGATTCATTTTTAGTTGATGGAAAGCTCCCGAAAGTCAGGAAAATTGATGGGTTTACAGTTGAGTTTTTACTCCCCGTTCCCTTTGCCCCCCTCCTATACTCCCTGTCCGCTCCAATTTTTCCAAAGCACGTTGTTGAAGTGGCAGTGGAGAGTGGAAAGTTCATGGAGTTCTGGAACGTTTCAACCCCTCCTGAAAAACTGGTTGGAACGGGCCCTTACAGACTCGTTAAGTACCTCCCCGGCCAATACTTAATCTACGAGAGAAACAGGAAATACTGGAAAGTTGATAACTACGGGAAAAGACTCCCCTACGTTGATAAAAAGGTAAAGTTCATAGTTCCCGATAAGAATACGGAGCTCCTTAAGTTCAAAGTAGATGAAATAGACTTTTACTCCATGAGGGGAAACGACTATCCAGCGCTCTCAAAGGGTAAAGGTGACTATACAATCTACAACTTGGGGCCCTCTCTAACTGCCGATTTTATATCCTTCAACCAGAAGAGGGGAACTATTCCGGAGTGGAAAGTAAAACTCTTCAGGAACAGGCTCTTCCGGTGGGCAATCTCACATTCGGTTGACAGGAAGGGCATAGTTCTAACGGTTTACAACGGACTCGGTTATCCTGTTTACTCTCCAGTTACTCCGGCAAACAGACTCTACTGGGATGAGAACTATCCTAAGTTTCCCTACAACTTGAGAAAAGCCAAAGAGCTCTTAGAGAAAGTAGGCCTTAGGGACAGGAATGGAGATGGTTGGTTGGAAACCCCCGATGGACACAGAGTTGAAATTAACCTGCTTACGAACTCAAACAACCCGGCAAGGGTCCAGATTGGTGCAATTCTAAAGTACGACTTAAAACGAATAGGAATAAAGGTAAACTTCCAGCCTTTGGACTTTAACAACTTGGTTGAAAAGTTGCTCCATACTCACGACTTTGATGCTGTAATAATTGGCTTAACAGGTTCAATAGACCCAAACGGTGGGAAGAACGTCTGGATGAGTAGCGGCCAACTCCATCTATGGAATCCGAATCAAAAGAAACCTGAAACCGATTGGGAAGCTGAAGTAGACAGACTTTTTGAACTCGGAGCTAAAACACTTGACTTTAAGAAAAGAGTGGAAATTTATAAAAAGGCCTACTGGATAGTATCCTACGAACAGCCTTTAATCTACATTGCAGCTCCTATTGTCTTAGAGGCTGCAAGGAACAGAGTGAAGAACTTTTACCCGACGGTTTGGGGAACTTACGAGCCTGAGAGAATTTTCATCAACGAAAAATCAGTGTAGAAAGAACTTTTTTATTAAGTATGTTGAAACGGCAACTTCTAAAAGCTTAATGGCCGCCGAATAGAGGATGAGTTTCCTCTTCGGCAGCTTCTTAAATTTTAGGTACAGATTCTTTATCCTCTCCTTCAAAGCTTTGCTCCAAACATGATTATCTTTCGCGGGCGAAAAGACCCTACGCCAAAAGGAGGGGATAAAAGCCCGCAGGTGCGTATAACTTACCAAAAGATATAACATAAAACCGGTGAAAGCAAAAAGAGTAATAGTTAATAGATACCTTATCCATCATGCAGGAAGGCTCTGGAATCAAGTAAACTACCTCATAAAGAATTAGGTCAGCAAAACCTGTCTAGAAAATCCTCACAGAGTAGTAACATAGGAAAAACAGGATTCAGGATAGAAGAAAATGGAATTAGATTCTCATCCGAATATCTCTGAATAGATGCAGGATACAAGAAAATCAAAGCTTTAGTGAGGAAAGGAAGTTATACTACTTTAAGCATCCTGAACTGATAGATTGTTGCTTGAATTAAACCCTAATTACTTTTTTCTTAGACTTCATAAATTAACAAAATAATTTTAATATTTGCAGTGATTAAAAAGGAATCATTTTAATTGACGTGGGAAATCATGATGTTTATTAGGAGATTTAACATAAGTGAAAGAAACGACTTGCTACAGGTAAATGAGTATCCACGAAAGATAAATTTGTCTTTTGCTGTTACCCTGGGAGTTCTTTTTCTCTTTCTTTTAAAGAGAACATATGGAATAATATTTTGCCTTTTTGCTATTTTTGACATCTTTTTGGATAAAAAATTAAGCGAAACTCTAAATTATGATGAATTTGTCAATCTGATAAAAAATAATGGTTTTAAAAAATTGGAACTGTCAATAGTAAATGTCCCTAAGCTTTCCGTTAAACTGTCCTGGGATAGTTTTATTAAGGCTCCAATTGACGTTTTTAAAGGTCAATCCAAATCCAGGAAGTTCCTGGCCTTAATTGGAATGATTATGTCTCCGGTAACATTCACTTTTGGTTTCGTATATTCTCTATTTGAGTTATACCTTATTTACCTGATTTCAAGGAAGAAAAACTTATTGATTCTCTTTTCAAAGGAAATTTATTACAAGCTAACAAGGGAAGTTCCTGTGTTCAAAAAAGAGTCGGAAAAGGAAATTTTTTTCAAAATTAAATGGTATGGTATTCCAGGAATAATCTTAATACCAAAGAAGTACTATAAGGAGTTAAGCCATTGTAGGGAGGTTGAATGATAGTAATTGCTGGGCCGTGTGTTATAGAGGATAGGAATACACAGTTAGAGGTGGGGAAAACTATAAGGGAGCTCCAGGATAAGTTCCCAGAACATACGTTTATCTTTAAGTCCTCATTTGATAAGGCAAACAGGAGCTCCATTCACTCGTACAGGGGGCCAGGACTTGAAAAGGGGCTGGAGCTCCTTTTAGAGGTAAAAGAGAAATTTTCCCTACCGATAACGACTGACATTCACGAGAGTTGGCAGGCAGAACCTGTCGGAGAGGTTGTTGACGTTGTTCAGGTTCCGGCGTTTCTGTGCAGACAGACAGACCTCTTAGTTGCCGCTGCAAAAACGGGAAAAACAGTTAACGTAAAAAAGGGACAGTTCATGGCTCCTTGGGACATGGGAAACGTTGTGGAGAAACTAAAAGTTTCAGGGGTCAAGGAAGTTTGGCTCACAGAGAGAGGAACAACATTTGGCTACAATAACTTGGTTGTAGACTTTCGCTCACTGCCGATAATGAAGAGGTTTGGAGTTAAGGTTTTCTACGATGCTACCCATTCGGTTCAAAGACCTGGAGGGCTTGGAAAGTCAAGCGGAGGTGACAGGGAGTTTATTCCCTACCTTTCAAGGGCTGCGGTTTCCGTTGGAGTTGACGGCCTATTTTTTGAGGTTCACCCAGAACCTGAGAGAGCCCTCTCTGACGGCCCAAACATGCTAAAACTTGAGGATTTTAGAATTCTCATTGGTAAACTATTTGAACTTGAAAAAAAGGTTAGGGAGCTCTGGAGTGAGTGAAAACGAGAGAATTAGAAAAATCATTGAAATTTTAAGGAAAGAAAAGAAAAACTGGGATGTTCCTGTCGTTTCACTTATGGCTCAGACAGGGAGCGACCCTTTTAAGATTTTGGTTTCAACGGTTCTGAGCCTTAGAACAAAGGATAAGGTTACAGAGGAAGCATCAAACAGGCTCTTTCAGGTTGTTAAATCTCCCGAGGATTTACTAAAACTCACGGAGGAGGAAATCTCAAATCTCATCTATCCAGTTGGGTTTTACAGGAGAAAGGCCAAAAGTCTGAAAGAAATTGCGAAGATTCTTGTAGAGAAGTACGGAGGAAAAGTTCCCTCCACGATAGAGGAGCTCCTAAAACTTCCCGGCGTTGGAAGGAAAACTGCAAACTTAGTTGTAACCTTAGGATTTGGAAAACCTGGAATATGTGTTGATACACACGTTCACAGAATTATGAACAGGCTCGGCTACGTTAAAACAAAAACGCCGGAGGAGACAGAGTTTGCACTGAGGGAAAAACTTCCGAAGGAGTACTGGATTGAAATTAACGAACTATTAGTTGCACTGGGACAGCACATCTGCCACCCGACATCTCCAAAGTGCTCCCAGTGTCCAATTTCGGGGCTCTGTCCTAAAGTTGGCGTTAAAAGGAGGAGATGATGAAGAGTTCACCCCTTTTTACAGACCTATACGAATTAACGATGCTCTACGCCTATTTAGAAAACGGTAAAAAAGAGTGGGCTTCCTTTGAACTTTTTGTAAGGGAGCTCCCAAAAAACAGAAACTATTTGGTATTTTCAGGCCTTAACGATGTTGTTGAACTGATTGAGAACTTAAGGTTTTCGAAAGAGGACGTTGACTACCTTTACTCTCTAAACCTCTTTCCAAACTGGTTCTTGGACTTTCTAAAGGAGTTTGAGTTTACGGGAAAAGTTTACTCAATGAGGGAAGGTGAGGTTTTCTTTCAAAATGAACCCGTTTTAAGGGTAGAGGCTCCCATCTACGAGGCTCAGCTTTTGGAAACTGCAGTTATGAACCAAATTCACATATCCTCTCTCATAGCAACAAAGGCTGCAAGGATTTTCTCCGTTTCGAGGGGAAGGGGACTTTCAGACTTTTCTCTGAGGAGAACCCACGGCTTTGATGCCGGAATGAAGGTTGCAAGAAACTCGTACTTGGCAGGATTTAACTCTACCTCGAACGTTTTAGCGGGAAAGGTCTACGGGATGCCGGTAGTTGGAACCGTTGCTCACTCTTTCATAATGTCCTTTGAAAGTGAGGAGGAAGCCTTCAGAGCGTTTTTAAAGGCATTTCCGGAAAAGGCAGTTTTGCTGATTGATACGTACGATACGGTTGAGGGAGCAAAAAAGGCAGTTAAGGTATCTAAAGAGATGGGAGTTAAACTCAGGGGAGTGAGGCTTGACAGCGGAAACGTTGTAGAGCTCTCCAAAGAGGTCAGGAGAATTTTAGACGGAGCTGGATTTACAGAGACGAAAATAATTGTCAGTGGAGGATTGGACGAGTATAGGATAGATGAGATTTTGAAGGAAGGAGCTCCCGTTGATGCTTTTGGAGTTGGAACGAAGTTTGGAACATCTGCAGACTCTCCCTATATAGACTTTGTCTACAAGTTGGTTGAGTACGATGGAAAACCTGTTATGAAGCTGAGTCCCGGAAAGAGAATGTACCCCGGAAGAAAACAGGTTTTCAGGAGGGAAGGAGAGGACGTTGTTTCCCTGTTTGATGAGAAGTTAAAGGGAGAACCACTTTTAGAAAAGGTAATTGAGAACGGAAAGCCTGTCAAAAAACTTCCCGAACTGAAAGAGAGCAGGGAGTTCTTCCTTAGGAGGTTTTCGGAGCTCCCCGATGAAATTAAAGACATCCATAGAAAAGTAGAATATCCCGTTCATGTAAGTGAAAAATTGAAGAAACTATACAAGTCGCTTGAGAGGGAGTTAGAGGAGGAAGAGATTGAAGGAGCCGAAAATAATAACAATTGACGGACCAGCAGGTGCAGGAAAGAGTACTGTTGCAAAGGAGATTGCAAAGAGGTTTGGCTACGTTCACCTTGATTCTGGAGCTCTCTACAGGGCTATTGGTTACTTCTGCAAGTTAAAGGGAGTTAATCTAACAAAAAAGGAAGAAGTTTTGGGGGCCATAAAAAACATAAATGTTGAGCTTTTACCAAATGGAAGAGTTCTGCTAAACGGAAAGGATGTAACGAAAGAAATAAGAACACCTGAGGGAGGAGTTCTTGCATCTCAGGTTGCTCAGTTCCCGGAGGTTAGGGAGTTCGTTGTTAAGCTCTTGAGGGAAATGGCTGTCGGAAAAAAGATTGTTATAGACGGAAGGGATGCAGGAACGTACATATTCCCAGAGGCCGACCTGAAAATCTACCTAACAGCCTTCCCTGAGGAGAGGGCAAGAAGGAGGTATAAGGAACTAAAGGAGAAGGGATTTAACGTGACCTTTGAGGAAGTTTTAAAGGAAGTCATAGAGAGGGATAAAAAGGACGAAAGCAGGGAGTTTGCTCCCCTAAAAGTTCCGGAGGGAGCGGTTATTGTTGATACAACGGGAAAAAGTTTAGAGGAAGTTTTAAAAACAATATCAAATTTAATCAATAATTAAGTTTAGGAAACAATTCAATGAACGATTTAACGTTTTTTACAAACGAAAAGGGAAGAAGATTAATAGACAGGTTTAAAACACTATTTAAAGATACAAAAGAATTAGACATTATCGTCGGTTACTTTTACCTATCCGGCCTTTATGAGCTTCAAGATGAACTTGAAAAGGTTGATAGAATAAGAATCATTGTTGGAATGCAGGTTGGAAAAGAGGTATTTAATCTATTAGAAAGGGCAAAAAATATATCTGATTTAAAAGAAGAGTACCTTAATAATGTAGTGGTAGAACTCTCAAGCGGAGAATACGAGGATTTCCCCGAAAGAGAGAGGGCAATAAGGAAGTTTATCGACTGGATAAGAGAAGGAAAATTGGAAATAAGGTACTATCCCCATTCCCCTTTACATGCCAAGGTCTACATATTCAAGAGCAGAACCGGGATAGACTTAGGAAGAGTCATAACAGGTTCTTCAAACTTTACCTTTTCAGGGCTTAAGGAAAATTTGGAGTTTAACGTAGAACTAAAAAATCGGGCAGATGTTGAATTTGCAATAGACAGGTTTGAATCCCTCTGGAGAGAGTCTGTTGAAATTTCTGAGGAAGTTGTTAAAACAGTTAGGGAAAAAACGTGGCTCAACGATACGATTTCCCCCTACGAACTCTACTTAAAGTTCCTCTACGAGTTTCTCTACGACCAGATTGACTACGATAAGAAGGATGAATTTCTCTTCCTTCCACCCGGGTTTAAAAAGCTTCAGTACCAGTTGGAGGCTGTTGTTGATGCCGAGTCAAAACTCAAAAGGTACGGAGGAGTTTTCCTTTCAGACGTTGTAGGGCTTGGAAAAACAGTAATTGCAGCTATGCTTACAGCAAAACTTCGGAAGAAGGTTTTGGTCTTTTCACCGCCTCACCTAATTGATTACTGGGAAGATGTACTGAGGGAATTTAGAGTTCCGGCAAAGGTAATCTCCTCAGGACGTCTATCAAGGCTTTCCCCGAAGGAATTTGAGGATTATCCCGTTGTTATTGTTGATGAGGCCCACAGGTTTAGAAACGAGGATACCCAAAGCTATAAAAACTTACACTCAATATGTCAGGGTAAGGAGGTTATCCTCTTAACAGCTACGCCTTACAACAACAGACCTTCCGATATAAAGAGCCAGCTTTTACTCTTTCAGGAGAGGTACAGTTCAAACATACCGGGAGTTACAAACCTTGAGGACTTTTTCTCCCAGTTGGAGAGGAGAATAAAGGAGGTTGATAGAAAAAAAGACCCGAAGAGATTTAAAGAAGTTCTAAAGGAGTGCGGAAAAGAAATCAGGAGTAAAATCCTGACGTATGTCATGGTAAGGAGGACAAGAAAAGAGGTAGAGAAGTACTTTAAGGAGGATTTAAAAACGCAAAAAGTTTCCTTTCCAAGGATTAATCCTCCGAAAAGAATTTACTACCTACTTGATAGAGAATTAGAAAAACTCTACGATGAAACGATAGAGACGATTAAAGACCTATCCTATGCAAGGTACAGACCTGCCCTTTACCTAAAGAAAAAACTTAAGAGTAACGACCCGGAACTCCTTTCACAGATGAACCTCTCCGGCCTCATGAAAACGCTCCTTTTAAAGAGGTTAGAGAGCAGTTTTGAAGCGTTCAAGAGGAGTTTAGATAGATTTTTGGACTCCCACGAAAAGTTTTTAAGAATGTTTGAGGAGAAGGGAAAGGTTTACGTTAGTAAGGAAGTTGATGTATACCAGCTTTTAGACGAGGATAACCTTGAAGAGCTCTTAGAACTTGTAGAGAAAGGAAAGGTTAAGGAGTATAAAAAGGAGGAGCTCTCAAAAGAGTTTGAAGAAAACCTAAGGTCTGACACGGAAAAAATAAGGCTTTTAAGGAACAGGTGGTATGGAATAGAAAAGGACCCCAAGTTGGAGGAGTTCCTTAAACTCCTGAAGAAGGATTCCGTTCTCAAAAATTCCAAAAAGCTCCTCATCTTTACAGAGTCGTCAGAAACTGCAGATTACGTTGGAGAAAAGCTAAAGGAAACATTTGGAGATTGTGTTCTAATTTACTCGTCAAAGTCAAAATCCTCACTAAGGGAAGAGATAATTTCTAACTTTGACCCAAATGCAAAGAGGAAGGAAGACAACATTAGATTTCTCGTAACCACCGATGTTCTGGCAGAGGGAATAAACCTCCACCGTTCAAACGTTATAGTCAACTACGATATTCCCTGGAATCCGACGAGGGTTTTACAGAGGGTAGGGAGAATCAACAGAGTAGGAACAGAGTTTAAGGAAATTTACATCTACAACTTTTTCCCCGTAGGAGCAACTGAAAAGGAAATAGGTCTTGAAGCTGCAGCTGTGGCAAAACTGCAAGCGTTCCATGAAGCCTTAGGGGAGGATGCAAAGTACCTAACAGAGGAAGAGGAAGTAGATGCCCACGGTCTGTTTGAGAGGATTAACACTATAGAGGAGGATGAGGAGGAATCTTTCCTGAAATACGTGAAGCTTTTGAGGAAAATTAGGGAAGAGGAGCCGGAGCTCTTTGAGAGAATAAAGAAACTACCTAAAAAGGCTCGCTCAGGGAGGAGATTTAAGAGGGAGTTCCTGATAACCCTATTTAAAAAGGGAAAACTTAAAAAGATTTACATATCCTACAGGGATAGGGAACCTCAGGAGATAGACTTTTTAAAAGCAGTGGAGCTCTTAGAAACGGAACCATCGGAAAAAAGAGTGAAGATTCCAGATACCGTTTACTACGAACTTTTAAATAAAAACAGGAAAGCCTTTGAGAAATCCCTTGAGAGGGAAAGGGAAAAGTCAAGGAGCAGAAAGAGCTTTTCAAGGACTGAGAAAAATTTGATTAATAGTTTAAGAGCTCTAAAAAGTTCACTCAAGAATTCCTCAGAAAAGGAATCCGTTCAGAAACTTTTAGATGCGGTAATCAACGGAAGTGTCCCGAAAGGAGCTCTTAAAGACTTATCAAAGAAACTTAACGAGGCTAAAACCCTAAATGAAAGGAAAAAAGTCTTAATCGATTTTATAGACAACTTCCCACTTGAGGAGAAGAAAAGACGGGAAAACTTTGATTCTCCCTTAGAGGTTATAATCTCCCAGTACTTTGGAAATTGTTAGGATATAGAAAAAGATATAAAATCAAATATACAAAAACCAAATATGGAGGATTAATGCCTGTGACCAAGAAATTGATTAGTATGGACGAATCACTTGCAAGAGAGCTTTCCACCATCTCTAAAATACTTGGAGTCAGTCAAAGGGAAATAGTAGAAAAGGCACTTGATTTTTACTTTGATTATTTAGATGTAGCTGTTGCTGAAAAGATAAGTCAAGAGATAGAGGAAGGAAAAATGAAGGTTTATGAAGCTGAGGAGGTTTTTAAGGAGCTTGGAATAGATGTATAAACTTATGTTTTCTGAAGTAGCTAAAAAGGATTTAAGGGAATTTACAGTAGATGAAAGAATTTTTATCGCTGAAAAGTTAAAATATCTCGCTCAAAATTTCGAACTTCTCATAAAAACGAAAAAAGTAAGAAAACTTCGTGGAAGTAATGAACTTTACAGATTTGTAATCGCCAGGAAGGTAAGAGCAATTTTTAAAATAAAAAACAACGAACTCATTATATTAATTTTGAGAATAGGGAAAAGGAAGAATGTCTATAAAAACTTGTGATGAATCTGTAAGAAAGCTTATAGAAAATTCTTTTGATAGGTCAAATTTTGAGAATTTCCTGAAAACTGTCTTTGAATCGGCAGACTTTAATGAGAGATTTGAGATATCGGATTTAGAAGACTATCCTGAGAGGTTCAGGAAGGCCATTAAAAAGGCCGAAGTTCTTGGAACCTACGAGGACAGTGAAAACAACAGGATTCTCTTTCTAACAGTTGAACTCAACAGGGAGTTAACCCTTGAAAGGGCAAGGAAAACTCAGAGAGATTTTGTAGCAAGGATTATTGATGACTACAGTGCAGAATCTGCCTTGGTTGCCTTTTACACGTCCGAATCGGAAAATTGGAGGCTTTCATTTGTCCTAAAGAACTACACCTACACCGAAAATGGCGTTAAGGAGCTCCTCACCTCTCCAAAGAGGTTCTCCTTCATTGTTGGAAAAGGAGAGGCTTCCAAAACGGTTTGCCTTCAGCTTTCAAAGCTCAAAAACTCGCCTAATCCTACGTTAAGGGAGCTCTTAGACACATTTGGAATTGAGAAAATAAATGAGGAGTTTTTCAAGAGATATTTGGGTTACTTTAAGGAGCTCTGGGCAGAAATCTACCGCCAGATAAAGGGAAAAACGGAAAAGGCAGAAAAAAAATCAAAGGAGGCGGCTCACCAGCTCTTAAACAGGCTCACGTTTGTTTACTTCATTCAGAAAAAAAGGGAGTGGTTCAACCTGCCGCAGAATGAAAGCCTTATAGGATTTTTAGTAAAGGAGTACAGGAAATTTTTAGAGAAAAACCCTGACAAGAGGGATACATTTTATTCGGAGTGGTTAAAACCGCTTTTTTTCTACGCATTTAACGGAAAGAGGGGAGAGATAAATTCAAAGTACAGTTACCTTCCTGAAAGGGTAAGAAAGGTATTAGTTGAAGCTCCATACCTCAACGGAGGACTCTTTGAGGAGAACGAATTGGACCAGCTTCAATTTAAAGTTCCCGATGAATTTTTCCTAAAAGAAGACCCTTACAGCAGAAGTAAGGAGGGGGTTATTCCTTTTCTGAACGGCTACAACTTTACAGTTGTTGAGGACTTGGAGGACGATAGAGACCTTGCCGTTAACCCGGAGTTCATAGGAACGGTTTACGAAAAGTTGGTTCACATTGACTCCTCATCTGCCCTTCAAAATCCTGAGAGGGAGATAGATGCAGAGGGAATTTCAAAGGGAATCGTTTACACAAAAGAGCCCGAAACAAGGTTTATGGTTACTCAGTCACTCCTCTTTTACCTTCTAAAAAACACGGAACTGCCGGAAGATGTAGTTTACGAATTCATCTTCAACGACGACTTTAAGCCGGAAAACAGGGAAATCTATACAACGTTGGAGAGAGCTCTAAACGACCTCAAAGTTGTTGACCCTGCCTGCGGAAGCGGAGCATTCCTTGTTGGGATGGTTGATTTTCTCTACAAACTCTACGAAAAACTGTACAGGTTTGACCCTGAGAAGAGGGAGAGCTCCTACGCACTCAGAAAGAGGATAATAGAGAACAACATCTATGGCGTTGATGTAATGGAGTGGGCTGTAAGGATAGCGGAGCTCCGACTCTGGCTCTTTCTCCTTGTGGAGTCAAACCTCTCAAGGGAACAAGTTCTCCTAAAACCTCTCCTTCCAAACCTTTCCTTTAAAGTAAGGGCGGGAGACAGCCTCATAGAGGAAATTGGAGGAATAGACTTTTCTGTTTTGAGGAGTAAGAGGAAAGAGCTCCTTTCAACACTTCCCCTCTCTTCAGGAATAAAGAGGAAAATCACAAATCTTAAAAAGAAAAAACTTGATTACGCCAAAAATGTGCCTGGAGCTCCAAAGAAGTGGGAAATTGAAAAGGAGGAATTTAACCTCTTTAGAGAAATAGTAGAGGAAAAAATCAGGCAAATTAAAAGAAAAATTGACTCCGAAAAACTGCGCCAGCCCTCTTTTGAAAAGGACCTCTTCGGTAAGACTCAAAAGAAGGAATTGGAGCTTTTTGAAAAACAGAAAGAGAAGAGAATAAAAGAGCTTGAGGAAGAATTAGCACTGTGGCAGAAAACAGAAGAAGCCCTTAAAAAAGGAAAGAGACCATTCATTTGGGATATAGACTTTGTTGAAGTTTTCTATGGTGATAAAGGAGGCTTTGACATAGTTATAGGCAATCCACCCTACGTGAGGCAGGAGAAAATAGCTCCACCTAACGAAAACGAGGAGGACTACAAACATAAACTTTCTGAATGGAAAAAGCTTAAAAAAGAGTATAAAGAGAAACTACAAAGTATGGTCGTTAACCTGTATGGTAAAGAGTTTAAACCGGACGGAAAAGCCGACCTGTACGTTTACTTCTACTTTAAAGCTCTGAGCCTTTTAAACAGGAATGGAACACTGTCATTTATAACGTCAAACTCGTTCCTTGACGTTGATTTCGGAAAGACACTCCAGGAGTTTCTACTCAAAAGGACAAAAATCTACTCAATAAACGACAACCAGAGTAAGAGGAGCTTTAAAGAGGCCGACGTTAATACGGTAATTGTCTTTACATCTGCACCGACGGATAAGAGAGGAGAGAAGGAAAATCTTGAAAACACCGCAAGGTTTGTAATGTGGAGAGCTCCCTTCTCAGACTTAGTAAACAGCGAAAAGTTCAAGGACTACCTAAAGTTTATATACAGCTTGGAGCCGAAAGTGGAGGATAAAGATTTGACGGAGCTCTCAGAGAACGTTGTTAACGGAGAAGCCTTTAGGGTTTTTCCAATAAAACAGAAAGACCTTTTAAAAGACGGAACGAAAGACGGAAAGTACTCGGGCAACAAGTGGGGAGGGAAGTTTTTAAGAGCTCCGGATATTTTCTTCACAATTCTCAAAAAGGGAAAGGGGAAACTTGTAAGGCTTGGAGACATTGCAGAAGTTAGGTTCGGCATAAAAACAGGGGCAAACGAATTTTTCTACGTTGAGGATGTAACCGAGAAAATCGGCAGTGAGGAAATTGAAAGAATTGAGAATTTAAGGGAAATATCCGGTATCGATGAAATTAAGGAGGGGGGATTAAGGGTTGTAAAGCCGAGCAGGTGGAAAAAGAACGATAGGGACTACAGGCTCTTTCTGATAGAGGAAGAGTTTTTAAAACCTGTAATAAAAAGCCCGAGGGAGCTCAAAACAATAGTTGTAAGGGAAGAGGATTTAAAGTACAGAGTTTTTATGTGCAACAGAAATAGGGAGGAGCTCTCAAAAACTTTTGCCCTTGACTATATAAAGTGGGGAGAAAAACAGGGATTCCACAAAAGACCTACGTGTAGGAGTAGAAAAGAGTGGTGGAATTTAGGAAACAGAAAAATTAGCGATTTTATTGTTTCTGCAAAGGTTGGAGAACGTTTCGGTTGTTGGAAAAATGGGAAGTTTTTAGTAGATAAAATTTTATATGATATTTTTCTTAAAAAGGAAAGGAATAGTAAAAAAATATTAATTACCCTCAATTCACTAATTTTTCGCTTGTTTGTAGAAATATCTTCTCGCCAATTAACGGGAGCTCAAGCGATTTCTGATATAGATGTAATAGTTTATAAAGAAAGTCTTATGCTTAATCCAGATTTTATTAAAGATGATTCTCTACTAAATGAAAATTTCGAAATTCTTTCAATTTTCACTGAACTTGGCTTTGACCCGAACAAACCGATAAGAGAACAAGAACCCAACCCGCTCCCCGACCGAAAAGCCCTTGATGACATAGTCTTTGACGCCCTCGGCCTAACAGAAGAGGAACGCAAAGAAGTCTACTACGCCGTCGCCGAGCTTGTATATAATAGGCTTAATAAAGCACGGAGCATATAAGAGGAGGTTAAAATGGAAATTTCTTTATTAAATACTCCACTCGATTTTAAATTAATGTTTTTTTTTTATTGTTGCATTAACTGTAACAGTAGTTTTTGTTCTTAAGTTTAATTTTAGCAAGAGAAAAGAGAAGAATGAACAAATAGTAAATATTTCAAAGAATAGAAATGTTTCAAGAATAAACGTTAGCCAAAACATATTTAACAATCATGATAAGGAGGAGTAATGAATACTCCTACGACAAAAATGAGTGTGTCTATTGAAAATAATAGTAATATTCCTGGAGGAATTAATGTAGAGCAAAATATAATAACCATTGATGGTATTAGCAACCTACTGTTCTCGTTCAATACATGGTGGACACCCTGGAGTTTTTTAATATATTCCTCAAACTTCTCTACTGGAGTCTTATAACCAAGACCTTGATGAGGCCTAACGAAGTTGTAAAAGTTTAGATACCTAAATAGCTTTCTGTTCATCTCATCAACTGTCGGCTCAGTCCCTTCTATCATCCACAGTTCCTTCTCCACCGTCTGTATGAACCTTTCAACGTGGGAATTGGTCTTGGGAGACCTCGGATAGCTGAAGTAGTGTTCTATTCCCCTCTCCTTAAGGTAATCCTCTAACTCACCAAGGAACTCACTTCCGTTGTCTGTCTGAACTTTCTCTATTTTGAAGGGAAGAAACTTTTCAAGTTCCTGGAAGAACCTTTTCCCACTCCTGCTGCTTTTTGTAGAATAAACCTTTGCAAAGCCTATTCTGGTGAATTTATCTATTGCTGAAAACTGGTAGAAGGTTTTTCCGCACCAGTAGAGGTATTTGACGTCTATGAGGACTGTTCCGGGTTTATCGGCTCTAAGTCCTCTTCTGGTGCGGTTCTTTCTCCCTATTTGTTTTCTTTTCTTAAAGTTCCATGTGAGTTTTCTGGTTCTTTCTATCAGATTGTTTCTCTTTAAAACTCTGTAGATGGTTGAAGGAGAGACTTTTATGTCGAGGTATTTTTCTATAAAGACTGATATTTTTTCTTTGCTCCAGGTAGGGAATTTTTCTCTCACTGTGATTATGAGAAGTTCAAGTTCTGGTTCTATTTGAGGTTGTCTTACTCTGTGGGGTCTTTTGTTTCTGTCTTTGAGGCCTTCTAAACCGTACTTTTTGTATCTATTTTTCCATTTGTAGAAGGTGGTTGGACTTATTCCGAAGTATCTGCAGGTTAGTCTTGCATTTTGGTGTTTTTCGTAATGTTGAATCCATTTAAGTCTTTTTCTCACGTTTGGGTCTTTTGTTAGGTCGAGTTTGGTTTTTATTTTCGTTCCTCTTTTGATTGTTTTTTTGAAGGGTGTATTTGATATGTGCAGGGATGTTCCTTTGAATTTCTTTAATTGTTTCATTGGTGGACACCTCCTTTTGTTGGAGTTTAAATCTTATTTTAGGGTGTCCATCTTCTTTCTGAACTTCAACAAGAGAAAACTTTGCCTATGCTACCTTCAGAAAAAGAGCTTACGTTTTAAGAAATTTTAGGGAAATAGTTGGAGATTGTTATCTTCAGGCTTTATCTAAAAAGCATTTAGACGATTACATCTCACACCTTTTAGCAACGGGAGTTTCCAGGAACACGGTGAATACTCACCTAAGACATTTAAAGGCCTCACTAACTAAAGCAGTTGAATGGGAGTTTATAAAAGAACATCCTTTTAAGGGATATAAACTCTTAAAGGTTCAGCAGAAGCCTCCAGCCTTTTTATTACCAGAACAAATTGAGAGAGTTTTGTCAGTTATAGATAATGATTTCTGGTCTTTTGTTTTTAAGATTTTCATCTATACAGGGATGAGGCTTTCAGAAGTTGCCAACCTTCAGTGGAAAGATATTGACCTTAACAGAGGAGTTATAACAGTAAGAAAAGCTAAGAATTATCAGACAAGGGTCATTCCCCTGCACCCTAAACTAAGAGCTGAAGTAGAGAAAAGACTTCCAGCCGTTGGAAAAGTAGTTCCCTATCACAAGGATTACATCTATCACAAGATAAAAGGTTATCTCAAAAAGGCTGGTTTCCCTAATTTAAGAGTTCACGATTTAAGGCACACTTTCGCCAGCCTAATGGTAATGAGTGGGGTGGACTTAAAAACGGTTCAGGAACTTTTAGGGCATCAAGATTACAGGACAACCGAAATCTACGCTCACTTGGCTCCTTATCATCTCCAAGATGCAATCAGAAAACTCCCTATTTAAATACACTTTTGCACCCAATTTGCACTCACCTTAGTTTCAAGGCATTGAGGGAAGGACTTTCTATGATTACTCGTAATGCCCAGGTCGGGGGTTCAAGCCCCCCGCCAGCACCATTTATAATCTAATAACGGAATCGGCATTTACCAATGCTTGAACCACATCGTAAGCGTTTGAAGCTACTCCAACCTCAAGGTCATCCAAAAGATTGAAGTAGTTTAAACACGTTCCGCAGCAGATTATTTCAACTCCTCTTTTTGAGAGCTCCTTTAGAGCTCCCAAAATCTCCTTATCTTCTCCTTTACAGGCAAACCTTACTGCAGTGTTTATTAGAATGATTTTTGAGGGCATAGAGTCGGCATTTAGAAATGTGTTGAAAAATCCCTTCATGAGAATTTTTCCCAACTCCTCGTTCTCTCCAACGTGTGTTGAAGCCACAAGTACAACAACTTCTTTTCTCTTTTCCTCTTCCTTTTTTTCAACTTGAGACTCACTTACTGTTTTCTCTCCTTTTGTAATGAAGATATGATATTCCCCGTCCTTTTCTTCAACTTTAACCTTACATCCTGCCTTTTCAGCAAACCTCTTAACGTTTTCCCTTGATGCCCTGTTATCAACGATAACCTCTATGGTTCCTGACTCTATCTCTTCTAAAGCTTCCTTTGTTTTCAGAACGGGAACGGGACAGGCAAGACCCTTACAGTTAACGACATTCATTTTCTCCCTCCTTCAGGAAATTTCTGACTCTCTCCAAGAGTTCCAACGTTAAGCCCAACTCCGCAGAACAGTTCTCAACAGATATGACCTTGGGGTCTAAGATTAGAAGAAGTTCGCAGGGTAGACAGTAATTCCTATCCTTTACGTGCTTCTCCCAAAACTTTCTTAAATCGATTTTTTCTGTTGGAATGCCCAAACTTTCCGTTTTTTGAAGTTTGTCCTCGAGGTAAATTAGTTTTGTTTCTCCGTACTCCAACTCAGCCAACGTATATCTGTCGTCACTCAGTTTTTCCCTTAGTCTCAACGAACATTTTCTCACTGGTTTCCCTAAATATCTGGTTTGCAATTCTCCTGAAACACTCCCTCTTCTTCTCCTCAATTTCTGAAGCACTTCCATAGGCATTGAAGAAGCCGTACCTTCTCAGCTTAAACGTTTTAAAAGGTTCCTTAAAACCGTACTTGAAGAGCTTGACGGTTACTCCAACTGTTAATCTGTACTCCCTTGCCGTATCCCATTTGTCAAAACCTACGGCAGTTTCGTACTCATAGTCAACTGAGGGTTTCACAACAATTGTTACGTCAGGAATTGGTTTGGTATCCACCTTTAGCCTCGGGTCTGACGAGAAGACATCGTTTGCGACCCTTGTAAAGATAACGTCAAGGCTTTCCTCTGAGGTTCTGTTTGTTACGGGCTCCAAGTATACGTGTTGAACCCTCCGGGGCTTTTTACTAATGGGAGCCGAAGCACAGCTCCCCAAGATAAAGGTTAAAACCAAAAGGATGTACTTCAAAACTACCTCACGACTACGTTAATTATCCTTCCAGGCCTGTAGATAAATTTAACTATTTCCTTATCTGAAATAAACTTCTTAATCTTTTCACTCGAAAGGACAATCTCCTTTACCTTTTCCTCATCGGCATCAACAGGTACTTCAACAACATCCCTTACCTTTCCGTTGACCTGAACAGGAATCTCTACACTCTCCTTTTTAAGAGCTTCCTCCTCAATCTCAGGCCACCTCTCCTCTGCAAGCAGTGTACCATGTCCTGTCAGTTCCCAGAGCTCCTCACAAATGTGAGGGGTAAATGGATAGAGCATGACTATTATCTTTTCTATCGCTTCCTTTAAGGCACTGTAATCCCCATCGGTTTCAGCCTCAAATGAGGATGCTGAGTTAAAGAGCTCCATTATTGAGGCTATTGCGGTATTAAACTTGAACCTGCTTGAGAGTTCCCCAGTTACCTTCTGGAGCGTTTCGTGAACTTTTCTCCTGAGTTCCTTTCCCTTTTTGGAGAGCTCTCCTTTAAATTCCATCTCAAAAAGGTCCTTTTTATCTGTGACAAACTGATAGAGTCTCCTTAAAAACCTGTAAGCTCCCTCTATTCCTTCTGTCTTCCACTCAAATTCAGCTTCCGGGGGAGCAGCAAAGAGAACGTAGAGCCTTGTTGCATCTGCTCCGTACCTTTCCACCATGTCCTGAGGATTTACTATGTTGAGCTTGGATTTACTCATCTTTGAGACTTCGCCGTACTCCCTTTCAAGTTTCCCAAGGAGCTCCTCTAAGTCATCTATGAACTTTGATACTTCCTCCGTCTGAAGTAGAAGGACTGCATTGTCTCCGATTGATATGTGGTACCTCTTCATAAGTGAGCCAATCGTTTCAGTTAAGTTTGTATCCTTACCTGTAAGGGCTTTTATCAAAGCGGAGATTGGACTGTCCTCCCCTAAGTTAAAGGCCTTCAGTAAATTCTTAACACTTACCCACCTTTTGTTGACCATTCCCTGAGTTAAGAGGTTTTGGAATGGTTCTCCCCTTCTGAGAAATTCAGACTGCTTGTGCTCCTCATCTGCCTTAAACAGCCCCAAGTCCCTCAGAACCTTTGTAAAGAACCTTGAGTAGAGGAGGTGAAGGACTGCGTGCTCAATTCCTCCAATGTACTGGTCAACAACCATCCAGTAGGAAGCCTCTTTGGGGTCAAATGGAAGTTCCTCCTCCTTTGGGGAGCAGTACCTCAAGAAGTACCAGGAGGAGTCAAAGAATGTGTCCATCGTGTCCGGGTCCCTCTTTGCTGGAGCTCCACACTTTGGGCATTTCGTGTTGATAAACTCAGGAACCCTCTCCAAGGGAGAACGACCCTCCCCTAAAAGTGGAGCTTCCTCTGGGAGCTTTACGGGGAGCTCTGAGTCAGGAACGGGAACAATTCCACAGTTTGGACAGTGAACCATTGGAATAGGCGTTCCCCAGTACCTCTGCCTTGAGATGTTCCAGTCACGAAGCCTGTACTGAACCTTCCTCCTTCCCTTTCCTAATCTTTCAAGTTCTTCAGTTATAGCTTTTTTAGCTTTTTCACTCTCCATGCCGGAAAACTTTCCACTGTTTACCAAAATTCCGGGCTCTGTGTAGGCCTCAGCCATCTCATCTGGATTGAGCTTTTCGCCTTCTGGTTCTATAACAACCCTTATCGGCAGTTTGTACTTCTTGGCAAACTCAAAGTCCCTCTGGTCGTGGGCAGGAACCGCCATTACAGCACCTGTTCCGTACTCCATGAGGACAAAGTTTGCAGTGTAAACGGGTACTTTTTCGCCTGTTAACGGGTGAACGGCGTAAACTCCAAGGAAAACCCCTTCCTTCTCGAGCTCTCCGCTCTCCCTCTTTCTCCTGTCAGTTCTCCTCATCCTCTCAACAAATGCTCTAACCTCCCCTTCCTGTTTCGTCCCCTCTGAGAGTTTCAGTGTGAAAGGATGTTCAGGAGCTAGAGCTATGTATGAAACGCCGAAAAGCGTATCAGGTCTTGTTGTAAAGACTGTTATTTTTTCTCCCTTTTCCGGAACGTCAAATTCAACGAGAACTCCCTCGCTCCTTCCTATCCAGTTCTTTTGCATCGTTATTACAGGTTCCGGCCAGTGTCCCTTTAGGAGTTCCAAGTCCTGAAGGAGCTCCTCCGCATAGTCGGTTATCCTTAAAAACCAGCTGTCTATTTCCTTCTGGACAACCTCTGTTCCACACCTCCAGCACCTTCCCTCCTCATCAACCTGCTCATTTGCAAGAACCGTCTGGCAGGAGGGACACCAGTTAACGTTTGCCTTAGCCCTGTAGGCAAGACCCTTTTCGAACATCCTAATGAATATCCACTGGTTCCACCTGTAGTACTCAGGAAGACACGTAGCAATTTCCCTGTCCCAATCGTAGGAAAATCCCAATCTCTTTAGTTCTTCCTTCATGTTTTTAATGTTTGAAAGTGTCCAGCTTTTAGGATAGACACCACTCTTTATTGCAGCGTTCTCTGCCGGAAGTCCAAAGGCATCCCAGCCCATAGGATGGAGAACGTTGTATCCAAACATTCTCTTAAACCTTGCAATGACGTCCCCGATAGAGTAGTTCCTCACATGTCCCATGTGGATTTTTCCCGAAGGATAGGGAAACATCTCTAAAACGTAGTATTTCTCCTTTTCAGATGGTTTACTCTTAAATACCTTTTTCTCTTCCCACGCCTTTTGCCACTTTTCCTCTATCTCTTTAAAGTCGTACTTCATTTTTACCTCCGGAGAAAATTGTAGGAAAATAATATCTAAAAATTACTTAACATAAGGAGGCATTATGTCTGTTCCTGAGTCACTCTTGAAGGTAGCTGCCATCTTCTTTGACATCATATTTGTCCTTCTGGTGGCCTACGTGGTCTTCATTTTTGGAATTAGAATTTTTTGGTCTTTTAAATCAAAGAGATTAAAAGGAAAGGAGCTCCCAGAAACTAAGGAGTTTCTAAGACTTAAGAAAGGGAAAGGAGTCATCTACATCTATGCCCCAAACTGTAAACCGTGTAAACTCGTTGACCCTGTGATAAAGAAGCTTTCAAAGGAGATTAAGGGAGTTCCATTTGTGAGAATAAATGCAGCAGAGGACGTAGAGTTGGTTAGAAAGTTGGGAGTTCTTGCTACACCTACTGTTATAATAACTGAAAGAGGAAGGATTAGGGAAATTTTAATAGGTCCCGTTACGGAGGGGACGATAAGGGAGAAACTAAAGTGAAAATTACCTTTAACGGTGCTGCTCAGGTAGTTACAGGAAGCTGTCATTTGATTGAAACAGGGGAAAAAAAGTTCCTCCTTGACTGCGGAATGTTTCAGGGAAGTGAGGAGCTTGAGGACTTAAATCCAAAGTTCACATTTAACCCTGAAGAAATAGACTTTGTCATCCTCTCCCACGGCCACTTGGACCACTGTGGAAGGCTTCCCTACCTAATAAAGAGGGGGTTCAGGGGAAAAATCTTTGCAACATCGGGAACGATTGATATCTCCCGTCAGATTCTCATGGATGCAGCTCAGGTTCAGGAGGAGCAGATAAAGACTGTCAACAGGAGGCGTTTGAGGGAGGGTAAGAAACCTAAAAGGCTCCTCTATACGTTGGATGATGTGTTTGACGTATTTTCCCACTTTAAGTCCTGTGATTACCACAGGTGGTACGAGGTAGAGGGGATAAGGTTCAAGTTCTTAGATGCAGGACACATCCTCTGTTCTGAGACTGTTGAATTAGAAGTTGAAGGAAAGAGACTCGTCTTCAGCGGGGACATTGGTAATAGGGGAAAACCGTTAATTAGAGACCCTGAAATTCCAAAGGAAGCTGACATTGTTATTATGGAAACGACCTATGCAGATAGAAAGCACAAGAGCTTTAAGGAGTCGGTTGAGGAGTTCAAGGAGGCAGTTCTAAGTACTTTCAAGAGAAACGGCGTTGTTTTAATTCCTACGTTTGCCTTAGAGAGGGCTCAGGACATTCTTTACATTCTGAAAAAGATGTATGAAGATGGGGAGCTCCCTCCGTGTAAAGTCTTTCTGGACTCCCCCCTTGCAATCTCAATAACCCAAACGTTTAAAAGACACCCTGAATGTTTAGAGGATAGGGTTTTAGAGGAGCTAAAGAGAAGAGGGGAGATTTTCAATTTCCCCTACCTTGAGTTTACAAGAAGGGTTGAGGAGTCAAAGAGAATCAACGATTACAGGGGAAGGGCAATAATAATTGCAGGAAACGGAATGTGTACAGGTGGAAGAATACTCCACCACTTAAAGCACAGGGCCTGGGACGAGAGGAACTCTATCATTTTTGTTGGCTATCAGGCTCAAGGGACAATAGGAAGGGAAATTGTAGAGGGTGCAAGGAAAATAAAGGTCTTTAACGAGTCTGTTGCTGTTAAGTTGAGGGTTTACACGATAAACGGTTTTTCCTCCCATGCAGACCAACCCCAGCTGTTAGATTGGCTCAAACGTACATCTGATAGAAAAACAGAGGTTATTCTCGTTCACGGAGAACTAAAGGCAATGAAACCTTTCAAGGAATTGGTCGAGAGGAAATTGGGAATAAGCCCTAAAATGCCGGAGCTCTACTCAACACTCGTTATTTAACCTTTGTTCCAGTTAGTTGGTATCCGTAACTTCCCAGCCTTAACAGGTTTATCCTTAAGGTTATCTGGTAGTTTATTTCATTCGTGTAGGTCTTTATCCATCTATAGGAAAGAATACCGTTCCAGCATCCCCTGTTTACTCTTAACGAGTACTGCCTCTCCCTGTCCTCGTTCAACCTTAAGTCGTACCTGTTCTGAAATGAGAAGCTGAGGTATTTATTAATTGGAAATGAGGTTCCCCATCTCAGATAGGTTATTTCCTCGGGATTTTGCTGTTTGTAGTAGTTGGTCCAGAGCTCCAGGCCAAAGGGAGCCTTTGCGGAAATGTAAGTGTTTGAAAATGAAATCTCACCTACTGATAGGTTGTAGTTACCACTCTCCCTTATGTTCAGCCACTCTGCGGGGGAGATTTCGAAATCCCAGTTGGCCTCCTCCCAGCCGTTGGATACTCTGTACTTTGAATCAACTGAGAACCTTGCAAGTCTCTTTCCCTGTAAGTACACAAATGTTTCCAAAGAAGGAGTAAGCTCCCTCGCTCCTTCCAATCTATCTGAGGAGTCAAAGAACGGGTTTGAAGACTGGTCTTCCGATTCCCTGTAGAAGAAGGCAATTTCAGGGTTTAGCGATACACTGAATTTCTTATAGTAGAAAAACTTGTTCGTTTTAGTTTCGTTCTTAAACTGCCAGATACTTCTACTTCCTCCTATCTGATAAAAGGTTAACAGGTACGAGAGTTTTGAGGTGTTTTTAAGAGTTCCAAGCCTTTTAACGTACCGTAGTGACGGTTCAGCATTGAGTCTATAACTACTTCCTCCGGCCTTTCTGTAGAAGTAGGTAACTTCAGAGTTTAGATTAAACGTTACTGGGAGCTTCGGTATCTTTGTATCCATAAGGTAAAAGTTAACGTTTGGAACCTGCTGGTAGGCGGTATCTGTTGAGCCGTTTAAGTACCTTAAGTACTGTGCATTTACATTAAAAATCGCTCTTTCCCAGAGTTTAGAGCCGGTTACGCTTGACTTTGTATAAAGTTGTGTCTGCTCCTCAACGTTGAAAGTTGTAGTGTCCGTGTAGTACCTTCGGCTGCTTACAACGTCAACGTTCGACTTTAAATAGAGGTAGTCAGAGGGATTGTAGTTGTGGAAGAACGAGAATTTCCAGCTCCTGTTTTCCTTCTTGATTAACTGGTAGTAGTCCAAATCTCCACTGTTTTTTTTCCCTAAAACATACCTCAGTTCACCTTCAAATCCCCTACCGTCTATCGTCCTTTTCTCAAGGGTTAGAGTTAAATCTGCACTCCTTCCGAGAACAAAGTAGACCGGTTGTTTGTACACAAAACCGTCCTTCTCAATGTATCCCACTCTCGGGGTTAGGAATCCAGATTCCCTTTTTCTCCTGATAGGTCCAGAAAGGTAAGGGGATACTACTATCGGTACTTCCTTTACTCTGAATGCCACCCATTTTCCGCTGAAACTTTTACCAATTAAAACTTTGAATTTCTTAGAACTTACAGACCAGTCGGGACACTTATGTGGACAGGGAGTGTACTCTCCATCGTAGGCAATCCATTCCTCTTCGGAAATTCTCTCAATTCTGTCAGCCTTTATCATGTCAGTCGGAGATAATTTTCCCTCCACTCTCTCAAGAACAGCCCTCTTTGTATTTAGGTCGTAGATGAGGTTCTTACAGTGGAGTTCCAAATCCCCTTCCCTTATAAGGACGTTTCCCCATACTCTCAAAATACCCTTTTCCCTGTCGTACAGAGCTCTGTCACCCTCTATTGTTACATCGGAGTACTTGACAATTACCCTTCCCTCAGCTTCAACTGTTTTATTAACATTTCCCTCGACTCTTTTTGCAGATATTTCTACCGGAACTTCCCCGGCAAATGAAACAGAGGAGAAAAGAATTAAGGTTAGAAGCAGTACCCTCTTCAATAGAGTTTCCCCTTTTTCAAATTATCCTCATAATTTTAAACTGAAAACAAAATTTGGAGGAGACGATGAAAAAATTAACCGATGTGGTTAAAAAGGCCGCCTTACTTCAAATCGGGTTCATATCCCTTATAACAGAAAAGGTGGAGAACCTAATAAAGGAGTTGGAGGAGAAGGGAAAACTCTCTCAGAAGGAGGGAGAGAAGTTCATTGAGGAACTGAAAAAGGAGATGGAGAAGAAAAAGGAAGAGGTCTCTAAAGAGGTTGAAAAAATCCTTAAGGAACTACCCGTAGCCACAAAGTCTGAGATAGAAGCCCTCAAGGAGGAAATTAGAGCTCTCAGGAAGGAGATTGAGGAGTTAAAGGGTAAGAAAGAGCAATGAAAAATCTACTGAGACTCTGGCAGCTCTTAGGCTTTGCCTATTTTTGCTCCTTTGAAATCATCTCTCAGTATATAACTCCCTTTCTTTCAAGAATTCTCGGATACCTCCTCTTTTTTCCCTACCGGTTCCTCCTCTCTTATCCTCCTCCTGTAAGGCTGAGAGTCGCCTTGGAGAGGTTAGGGGGAGCCTACATAAAGGTTGGACAGCTCCTCTCTACAAGGATTGACATACTCCCTGTAGAGTACGTAAAGGAGCTTGAGAAACTTCAGGACAGGGTTCCTCCTCAGCCTTTAATGGAGCTCCTCTCAAGCTACCCTGAGTTAAAAAATTTCTTCTTTAAGATTGATGAGGAGCCCATAGGCTCAGGCTCAGTTGCTCAGGTTCATAGGGCCCTCCTGAAAAACGGGGAGGAGGTTGCCTTAAAAATTATCAGACCTAAAGCAGAGGAGTTTATAAAGAGGGATGTATCAATACTGAGAAACTTGGTCAGATTACTCTCCCCCATTCCCGTTATCAGGGAATTTAGAATACCCCAAATTCTCTCCGAATTTGAAAGGATTCTCCTCTCAGAGTTGGACCTCTCTAAGGAAGCTGCCTACATGGAGCTCTTTAAAAAGTTCTCAGAGGAAGAAAGCTCACTTTACATTCCCAGAGTCTTCTGGGAGTTCTCATCATCAAAGTACCTGACAACCGAATTCGTAAGGGGGAAAAAGCTATCCTACGAGCTCTTTTCAGATATGGAGGAGGAAGAGAGGAAAAGGCTTTCTGAGGACTTTGTCAGAATTGTCAACAGAATGGTCTTTGAGCTTGGAGTCTTTCACGGAGACCTTCACCCCGGAAACATATTTCTCCTGCCGGGGAAAAAGTTTGCCTTTGTTGACTTTGGAATCGTTGGAAGGCTCTCTCCCGATACGTTAAACGAGTTTTTTATGTTCTCATTGGGAGTTATGAATAAGGACCCTGATTTAATAGTAGGGGCACTTAAGAGAATAGGAGCTCTCAGTGAGGGAGTAAACGAGAATTTACTAAAGAGGGAAGTCCTCATCTTTCTGGATAAGTACTACAACCAACCCCTTTCAAAAATTGATGCTGAGAGACTCTTCTACGAGGAGCTCTCAGTTGCAAGGAGGTTCAAGGTTGTTCTTCCCGAGGAGTTGGTTACACTTATGAAGACGATAGCCCATACCGAGTCCATTGCAAGGATAATATATCCCGACTTTCGGCTTCCCCCTCTCCTTAAGCCCTACCTCAAAAAAATTGCTCCTAAAATCCTCCTCTCAACTGCAAAGAGGAAGGGATTTAAGTGGTTCAGCGATTATCTACTCCTATTTGAAGAGCTCCCACAGAGACTGAGGAGCAAAAAGGAGGAAGGAGTAACTAAGGAAAGTCTCTTTTGGAGCTCTGCCCTTTTAGGCTTTGTCTTTGTTCTGACACTCTCCCCAAAACTTCTTTTCGTATACTTTCCTGCTCTATACTTTTTCAAAAAACTCTCAAAGACGTAAGGAGAAGGAAATGGCAGTTTATACAGCTCTCCTCCACTATCCCGTCTACAACAAGTCAAAAAAGGTTGTTGCAACTTCTCTAACTACACTTGACATTCACGATATAGCAAGGGCTTCAAGGACGTTTGGCGTTAAGAGGTACTACGTGGTTCAACCTATTGAAAACCACCTGTGGCTTGCAAGGAAACTCCTCTCCTTCTGGCAGGGAGGACACGGAAGGGAGTACAACCCTAAACGGTGGGAGGCTCTCAAGATAGTTGAAGCTGTTCCCTACTTTGAGAACGTTTTAGAGGATATTGAAAAGAGAGATGGTTTAAAGCCCAAGGTAGTTGTTACAACTGCAAGGGAGTATCCCAACTCTATTTCCTTTTCGTCGTTGAGGGAGAAATTGAAAACAGAGGACCTAATAGTCTGTTTTGGAACTGGGTGGGGGCTTACTGAAGAGTTTATAAACTCTTCAGACTACATCCTGGAACCGATAAAGGGAACGGACTACAATCACCTATCGGTACGCTCTGCAGCATCAATCATTTTGGATAGATTGTTAGGAAGGTGAGCCAGAGGCTCACCAATCTATTCCTTACTCTTGTACTCCCACTTTCCTGTCATTAGGTACTTGTGAATAGACTTTGCTGCGATTTGGGCATGCCTAATAGCAGTAACAACTAAGTCTCCACCGTTAACAACATCTCCACCTGCCCAAACTCCTTCAACGTTTGTTCTGAACTCCTCGTCAACAGTTGATAGATTGTTCCACTTGTCAATGTTGAGTCCTTCTAAATCCTTATAGGCAATGGGGTTGTCTCCCTGGCCTACGGCAAAAATAACAACATCACAAGGAATTTCAAACTCTGAACCCTCAATAGGCTCGACTTTAGGCCTCTTTCCTTCCTCCTCTATTAACTTAAGTTTTATACACTTGAGGGATTTAACTCTTCCTTCTTCGTCCCCAACAACCTCTACAGGCTGTGTCAACCAGTTCATCTTTACACCCTCTTCCTCTAACATTTCCCATTCGTCTTCCCTTGCTGACGAGGATTCCTTTGTTCTCCTGTAGACTATCTCAACTTCATTTCCAAGCCTCACTGCAACTAAAGCACAGTCAACTGCAGTAAATCCTCCCCCTACAACGACAACCTTTTTATTCTGTGGCATTTCTACTTTTCTGTCAGGAACGAGAAGCGGGTGGAGCTCTCCAGTATTTACTTTCATTAGAAATCCTATTGCAGAGTAGGAACCTTTGAGGTCTGCACCAGGAATGTTGAGCTTTTTACCCCTTCCTGAACCCACAGCTATAAACACTGCATCGTACATCTGTCTAATCTGTTCAATGGATATGTCCTCACCAACTACTGTATTCGTCTTAACGTCCACTCCCAAGTTTAGAATAAGATTGATATCCCAGTCTAACGCTTCCCTTGGAAGTCTTGGCTCAGGTATCCCGTACCTCATAACACCACCAAGGTAGGGAAGGGCTTCAAAGATAGTCACCCTGTGACCTTTCTTGGCAAGAAAGTAGGCTGCAGCAAGTCCTGCAGGACCTCCTCCGATAATGGCTACCTTCTTACCTGTATCCTCAAACTCCTTTTTATCTACCCACTGAACCCCTGACATCCTAACGTTGTCTGCAATAAACCTTTCAAGACCTCCTATTGCTACAGATTCCCCATCCTTCCTTCTAAGTAAGATACATGTACTCTCACACAGCCTTTCCTGCGGGCAAACTCTTCCACAGACAGAGCTAAAAGGATTTCTCTCCCTCAAAATTTCGTATCCCTTTAAGACGTTTTCCTTTTGAATCGTTTCTATCCACTCGGGAATTCTGCTGTTAACGGGACAAGAGTCCATACACGTTGGCGTTTTACAGAGTAGACACCTTATTGACTCGTCCTTTGCAGCTGTATGTCCGTATCCTAAAATGTACTCATTGAAGACCCTCTTCCGTACGTCAGGAGGTAGTACTGGCATAGGCATTCTATCCATCCACCTGTCGAGTCTTTTCTTCATTCTCTTCCTCCTCTAATGTTTACGAAATTTTACAAATTTGTAAAAAAAATGTAAATTTCCTGAGTTTCCATTGAAAGTGGACATTCGTATTATTCAAGCATAAAATTATTATAATCATGAAGGAGACTGAATGGAGGAATTTCTAAAGAACTACCAGGAAAACTTTGTTAACAATTTCATATCAATTGCTGAGGAAAATACTGCCTCCTCGTTTTCAAACTCAGAGGGTTTCCTTAGAACCTTAGCAATTAATCTGTATGAAGTTATTTTCTTCTCAAACGATGAGGATAAATTTCAGGATGTACTGAGAAAAGCCTTTGAAAATGAACTGAACCCAGTCTATCCTTTAACAAAGAGTTTGTTCATTCTTCTTAAAGATTTCCTCGATTTTACACTTGAAAGCGATAGAGTTACTGAAAATGTAAAAGACCTAAAGGGGATAGTTGAGAGAATAGAAAGGTACGTTTCCTTAGCAGAAAGGGCATTTCAGGAGCTTTTCGAAAAGGTAAAAAAGGAAAGAGAGAAAGAAAGAAGTTTGGATGAACAGTTTCTAAACATCTTTAGAATAATTAAGGAGTCAGGATTAGAGGTAAAAACTCTTACATTTTATAAAGAAGTTCCCGTATCGTGCAAAGCAGACATAGTCAAAATTGAGAGAGACTATGTGGCCCTCTCTTTAGAGAACTGCTCCTACTTAAAAGCCTTTCTATCTTCAGACTACGTTTTTCTAAAGATAAAGAATGCCCCAAAACCTATAAAAGCTGCTGTTTTAAACGTTAATCCTGAGAAAGCAGTTATACTTCTCTCACGCTTTAGATTTGAGGACATTCCTCAGGAAAAGAGAAAGTTTGTTAGAGTAGAGCCTGAGGAAAAAATTACCATTCAAATAATTTATGGAAACCGAGTAATTAGCGGGATTATAAGGGATATTTCAGTAGGAGGAGTTGGGGTTTATACGAACGAAGGGGAGCTCCCCAAACCGGGAGAAAGGGTCAAGCTAAAGTTTGAACTGGAAGGCAATTTCTTTGAGATTGATGGTGAAGTAAGGTATGTTATAAAGGAAGGTAAATTTTACAGGATGGGAATTCAATTCGTATCCTTGACCCCAGGTGAAGAGGAAAAAATAGCAGGCTACGTTATTAATATACAGTTCAACATACTTAGGAAGTTAAGATGAACTTAAAGTCAGTTAAAGCGGTTTTACTGGGTTTTTCAGCCGTTTTACTCATTTTCATATTCCTCCTCGTTAGTAATAATTTCTACAGAGCCATTAGGATTTCTGAAAAGGGAAATACCTTAATCCACTGTTTGGATAGGACGAGCTCCCTCCTTGAAATTCTTAGGAACCTCCAAATCTACAGAGGACTTTCCGGATTCTATCTAAATAATGGGGATAAGAGTGTGGCCTTTAAGCTTTTGGAGCTCCGAAAGGTGATTCTGTCTGAGTATAACAAAGTTATAAGGTCCTGTCCTAATAGAAAACTGAGTCTTTTACTGAAGAAGAACATGGATGATTTTAGAGACCTGTCAAAATCAGCTTTCAGTGGAAAAAAGAATCCTGAAGAGGTATTTTCTGAGTTTTCATTAATAATAGATGACTTATTAAATATATTAGCCGTAAAAAGTAACGAATATCTCTTTAATAATATTGAAGATTTAAAAATAAAATTAATTTCTGAAATTGCAATCCAGAGAATCCCTAGGTTTGCAGAAGTTCTTGGAAGGATAAGGGGACAGCTTGTTTTACTTTTAACGGAATCTAACGGAGATTTAAAGTTAAAAAAGAGCATATTCGATAACATTAAAATTGCCTACGGCTATCTTGACATACTTAATTGGTCTTTAAAGAACATAGGTTTAGATAAGGATATAGAGAAACAAGTCAGAAAAGTTTCTGAGAGATTGGATAATGTTATTTCAGAATCGGAAGACATTCTGTTTGAAGGAATTGGGAATAAATCTGTATCTGAAATATTTAACGACCAAACTCAATCAATAGACCTTCTCTACAAACTGGATGCAAATCTAATAGCTTACTTAAAGTCATTACTAAATTTAAACTTAAATAGAAAAGTCAATAACTATCTCATGTTATCTTTTATATACTTATGTATTTTTATACTACTAAACTTGTTAATTTTTAAATTCTATCGGAAATTTTACTATTCAAATAAACAAATTATTGAGGCTTTAGAGAGTATAAAAAGGGGAAACTTTGATTTAATTCTAAAGAAAACAGGAATAGAGGAGTTTGATAAGGTAGCAGAAATATTCAATAGTGTTATTAAAGAACTTAAAAGGAATTTAAATTACCTCAAAGGTTATTGGAATGCAATTAATGAAACAAATCCTGCTATTAAGTTAAACCCTGAAGGTAAAGTAATATACGTTAATGAAAAATTTAAAGCTCTCCTCGGTTATAAAGAAGAACTCCTTGGGAAAAGAGTAATCGACCTCTTCAGCTCTTCTAACGATGAGAGGGAATTAAGGAAATTTGAGGAAGCATTAAAAGAAAGGGAAAGTTGGAACGGAATTTTAAAAGTGAGAACAAGAAATGGAGATACTAAAACTTTAATTGCCAATTTAAGTCCGATATTTGATGAAAAAGGGGAAATTTTTGAATTTCTGCTACTGATTCAGGACATAACAGAGATTGAAAAGAGTAGAGAAAGAATATACAAGCTTTACTATTTTGATAGATTGACACAACTGCCCAATAGAGAAAAATTAGCAGAGGATTTGGGTAAGTATAAAAGGCCAGCTCTATTGATAATCGATATCATTGAATTTGGGAAAATAAACAAGGTACTTGGAATTGAATGTGGAGATAAAATCCTCTGTGATTTATCAAAAAAACTTGTTAATATGGTTCCCAATGGAAGTGTATACAGAATTTCATCGGATGCGTTTGCAATCGTTCTCGATTTTGAAGATTTTAAGGAAAACATTCAAATATTGACCTCATGGACGAGAGAGTTTCTCAAAAGCCTTGAAAAAGAAGAGTTTTCATGTGAGAACCTGAGCATTAGCCTCAGTTTTAGAGCCGGCCTTTCCATTTCTAAGGTGTCCAATCTGCTGGTTACAGCAGAAGAGGCACTAAAAAGGGCAAAGAAAGAGAGAAAGAAACTGTTTGTGTATACACGTTCAAAGGAAGAGGAGAGGGAGAAATTTTTGAGAGAGATAAGGCTTGTAAAGGAAATAAAAGATGCTATCGACAGTAACAGGGTAATTCCTTACTACCAGCCAATAGTTAACAATTCAACTGAAAAGATTGAGAAATTAGAAGCACTTGCCAGACTATTAAAAAAGGACGGTTCAATTATGAACCCAGGGGAGTTTTTAGAAATTTCTAAGTTTATTGGCATTTATCCAGAAATTACAAGACAAATTTTTGAAAAGGTGATTAGAGACTTAGAGGAAATCCCCTTTGAGGTTTCTATAAATCTCTCCTACGAGGACTTAACTGCTGAAACAACTTTTAATTCCATTGTCAACTTCTTAAGGAATTTAAAGCCTAAAAAGGGATTGCAAGTAGAGTTTACAAACAGATTAGTGTTTGAAATTGTTGAGACAGAGGATATTGAAAATTACAAGTATCTTCAAAGATTTGTAAAACTTGTTAAACCTTTAGGCTGCAAGTTGGCAATAGATGATTTCGGAGCTGGTTATTCAAATCTTAAGAGGATTATTGATTTTAAAGTTGACTATCTAAAGATTGATGGTTCCATCATAAAATCCGTTAAAACGGATAAAAATAGCATAAGTTTAATTAAGTCTATAGTTTCTTTTTCAAAGGCTTTAGGTATAAAAACAATTGCAGAGTTTGTTTCTGATGAGGAAATATTTAAAATTGTAAAGGATTTGGGAGTAGACTACTCTCAAGGTTACTACTTTGGAAAGCCTGAGTCGAAGGATGAGATATTAAGGAAATACGTAACTTAAAACGTCGCTGAGTTTTTCAAAATTCCCATTCACAATTTCAAGATTTAACTCCTGAAAGGCTATCCTAACTCGATTACTTACCTTTGGATAGATAACCTTTTGAACACCATAGGCAAGAAGCACCTCTGCTATGTCTCTATCGCTCTTTGCAACGTTTTTGTACAGTCTGACTTCAATTTCATCGTCCTTCTGAGACAGAATAACAAAGTACGGTGCAATTAGAAAATTTTCTGAAACGGGAGAATCCAAACCTAAGTCCTCGTAGACTGGAACAGCTACTCTCACAGTTTACCTCCTAAATTTGTAGAATTCTACCATGGAATTTAAAAGGTGGAAGAATTTAGGAGAAATCGTTCCTGACTACATTGAGGAGTTCTGTAACCTTTACAATGAAAGAGAGGAAGTCCTCAAAGAGATAGAGGAGTTTGCCAAGGAAACGAAAACGCCCATTCTCCTGCCCTCATCTGCTGCACTACTGAGACTGTTGGTAGGAATAGAGAAGCCAAAGAGGATATTGGAAATAGGGACAGGAATAGGTTACAGTACCCTCAATATGTTTTTTGCCAGTCCTAAGTCCAAAATTGTTACTGTTGATTCAAACAGAAAAAGGATGGAGGTTGCTAAATCATTCTTTGAAAAAGTGGGAGCTCCAGTAAAAACGGTCCTTTCTGACGGAATTGAATTTTTGAGGGAGCTTATCTGCAGGGAGGAAACGTTCGACTTTATCTTCGTTGATTCTGTAAAGTCAGAGTATCCCTTTTTCAACTTCAAACTACAGGCAGTTTTAAGTCCTGAAGGTGTTGCTGTATTTGATAACGTCCTTTTTAGGGGATACGTTGCTGGCAGGAGGTACGATAAGAGGTATGAGAGAAGTATAAATCTCCTTAAATTTTTTTTTGAATCGATAAAGGATTATCCCAACTCGGAAAAATTTCTCATTCCTGTCGGTGATGGACTTTTAATCCTTAAATTTTGTGTATAATTATTCTGGGTTCCGAGTCTGGCTTCCTAAGGGGTTGAAAGCCCTATGGAGTCAGACCGATAGGGTATGTCTGGAAACGGACATGCCTCCCGAGCTTGGAAAGGAACCCGAGTATAGAGGGGTCAGTCCAGGCTCGGGCTGACCCCTTTATTAATTTGGAGCCCTGCACCTCCCCTTTCATCCGGGCTCCCTTCTTTGGAGGTAAGGTTGGTTGTAAGAAGGTTACTGCTAATTATAGCTCTTATACCTCTACTGTTTTCTAACTCAAAATCTGGGGAAGTTACCGTTTTTGCGGCTATGGGGGCGAAGGAGCTCCTTAAAAAAATTGCAGGGAAGGAAACCTTTAGCTTTTCCTCCTCCGGAAAACTGGTAAAACAGATTGAGCTTGGAGCTCCCTGTGACGTTTACATTTCAGCGTCAAAATACTGGATAGATTACGGAATAAAAAAGGGACTTATACGTAAAGAAACGGTCAAGCCCTTTATGAGAACGAAATTAGTCTTGATTGCTCCAAAAGACACAAAAGAGGATAGTCTACTCTCTGGAGGGAGAATAGCTGTAGGAAATAGTTTTGCTCCTGTAGGTAAGTACGCAGTTGAAACCTTAAAAAACTTAGGGATTTATAAGAAGTTAAAAAGCAGACTTGTATTTTCTCCCACGGTAAGACAGATAACGGTTTGGGTAATGACAGGAAACGTAGATTTCGGAATAGTTTACTACTCGGACTATTTACTCTACAAGGATAGGGTTAGACTCGTCAAAATTTATCCAGATAACCTCTACAGTCCAATAAACTTTTACGTAGGCTGTGTTAAAGGAGGAAACCTTAAGGAATGCCTTGAGTTTGAGGGTAAACTCTTAAAAACGCCAAATTCAACGTATGAATCCCTTGGTTTTGAAAAGGTAGAGAATGGTTCTTGACCCTGAAGCTCTATTTTCGATAAAGCTTTCCATGAAAGTAGCTTCTCTATCAACGTTATTGGTTTTTACTTTTGGACTTCCTCTCTCCTACATCTTTGCTACAAAGGAATTTCCACTTAAAAACCTCTTAGATGCCCTCATGACCCTTCCTGTTGTTCTAACCCCTACAGTAACGGGATACATACTCCTCTTGATTTTTGGAAAGAACGGAATAGTGGGGAAGTTTATCTATGAGCTCTTTAAAACGGGGATTGTGTTTACATGGTACGGGGCAGTCCTGGCCTCCTTCGTTGTCTCCTTTCCCCTCTTTGTAAAGAGTGCAAGGGCTTCGATTGAATCCGTTGATAGAAATTTAATCTACGCCTCGTATACGTTAGGAAAGAGCGGTCTTGAAACATTTTTTAAGGTTGTCCTCCCTTTAGCCAAGGAAGGAATAATTGCAGGTATCGTCCTCTCCTTTGCAAGAGCTTTAGGTGAGTTTGGAGCAACCCTCATGATTGCAGGTAACATTCCCTTTAGAACAAATACCATTCCAATAGAAATTTACGATGCTGTATCGAGTGGAGACTTTGAAAAGGCAAACGTTTTAACGTTAATAGTTACTTTAATCTCAGTCACAGTGATTTTTGTAATTAACAGACTATCAAAAAAAGTAAACTGGAGGAGTAATGTTTAACACGGCTGATATTGACAGACTGATTGAGGAGGACGTTCCCTATTTTGACCTGACAAGCTACGTATTAGGTATAGGGGAGGTAAAGGCAGAAGTTGTTTTCCGCTCAAGGGGAGAAACCGTTATCTGCGGAACTGAGGAGTGTCGTGCAGTTTTTAACAGCTTGGGAATTGAAACAGATAGATTTATACCCTCCGGAACGGTTGTAAAAGGTGGTGAGGAAATCATATCTGGAGTAGGAAACGGAGAGGCAATTCACAAGGCATGGAAGGTCTGTCAGAACCTACTTGAGTATGCAAGCGGTATTGCAACGAGAACCAAGAGGCTCGTTGACCTTGCAAAAAGGGTCAATCCTAAAGCGGTAGTTGTAACAACGAGAAAGACCTTTCCACTGGCCAAGAAGGTTTGCATAAAGGGGATACTCTGTGGAGGAGCTCTACCCCACAGGTTAGGTCTCTCTGAAACTGTTTTAATCTTTAAGAATCACTACAAACTTTTAGGGGGATTTGAGAACTTAGTTAAGAAGTTGGATGAGATTAAACAAAGGGTCCCTGAAAAGAAAATTGTTGTTGAGGCAGAAAATCCTGACGAAGCAAGAATCTTGATAGATTCTGGCGTCGATGTTGTTCAATTGGACAAGTTTTCGGTTGGTGACGTTAAGGAAGTAGTCAAATACAGGGATGGGAGAGCTCCACACGTAAAGGTAGCAGTCGCAGGAGGATTAAACGAGAAAAACATAGAGGAATACGCATCAACGGGAGCAGAAATATTCGTTCTGACATCGGCTTACTTTGGAAAGCCTGCAGACATAGGGGTGGAAATAAGGAGATGTTAGAGTTTGAGGCAGAGAAGCAGTTTAAAAATTTTAACTATTCCGTTTCCTTTAAAACGGACAGTTCTGTAACTGCCCTATTTGCCCCCTCAGGCTCGGGAAAGAGTTTAACCTTAAAGGTAATTTCTGGTCTCTTAAAGCCAGACAGGGGAGAGGTTTTACTGAACGGTAAAGTGCTCTTTTCATCTGAAAAGGGAATAAACCTCCCTCCCCAAAGGAGAAAAATAGGTTTCCTTTTTCAGGATTACGCCCTCTTTCCCCATATGACAGTTTGGGAAAACATAACCTACGCATCCAAGGACTTAGAGCTCTCAAGGAGACTTTTGGAGCTCCTTGAAATAGAAAGGATAAAGGATAAGTATCCTAAACAAATTTCAGGAGGAGAGAAGCAGAGGGTTGCACTGGCAAGAGCTCTATCAACAAAGCCGGAGCTCCTCCTCTTAGATGAGCCCTTTTCTGCCCTTCACAAAACACTCAAAGAGAGTCTATACAGGGAACTTAGAAGAGTTATCGACGAGTTTGGAATCCCTGTAGTATTGGTTACACACGATGTTGAGGAGGTCTTCAGACTGGCAGAAAATGTTGTTGTCTTGGACAGGGGAAGGGTTGTCCAAACTGGAGAGCCCCACGAGGTATTTTTTAATCCAAAGAACGTTAAAACTGCAAAACTCTTTGGCCATAAAAATTTTCTAAAGGGCACTGTTTTTAAGAATGAAAAAAATTTTACCGTTGTTAAGGTTGGAAGGGACTTGATAAAGTGTAGAAGGAGCGACCTGAAGTCAGGAGAAGAGGTGACTATTTCTATTCTTCCAATAGCTCCGACAATATCTCCTCAGCTTGAATCCGTGAAGATTAAAGTTTTAGTTGAGGAGATAGAGGAGTTTAAGGGTTTTAGTCTTATTCGCGTAGACTATCAGGGGAATAAGATGGAGCTCTCTGTTCCGTCGGCACTCTCTCCAAACTTTATACTTGAAAGGGGGAGGGAGACGGAGCTCCACCTGGCAGCCGACTACATTTCTGTGATAAAGGAGGAAAGCGTTGAAGAGAAAGGTTAAAGTTGAAGATGCAGTGGGGATGGTTTTGGTTCACGACATAACCGAAGTGAACCTCGATAGGGGATTTAAGGGTAGAGCCTTTAAAAAGGGGCACATAATAAGGCCTGAGGATGTTGAGAAACTCAAGAAGTTGGGGAAGGAGTACGTTTACGTTTTAGAGCTCTCCGAGGATGAGGTCCACGAAGATGACGCAGCAAAACTCTTAGCAGATGCCCTTATGGGGGAAAACCTCTACAGGGATGAGGAACCAAAGGAGGGGAAGATAAACATCTACTCCAAAGTTTTTGGGGTCTTTAAGGTTGACGTTGAAAAGCTGTTCCAGTTTAACATAGTAGGAGAGCCCTCGTGTCCCACGATACATACAAACATGTACGTTAAGCCGGGGGAGAAAGTTGCAGCAGTGAGGATTATCTCGTTGGTAGCTCCGAGAAAGGAGATAGATGAGGCTTTAAAGATAGCAGGAAGTGGAATTATGAAAGTTGTTCCCTTTGAGGAAAAAAGGGCTGGAATGATAATAACGGGAAACGAGGTCTACTCTGGAAGGATAGAGGACAGGTTTTACGATAGACTAAAGCCAAAGTTGGAGTTTTTCAAGTGTAAAGTTGAGGAAAGGGTAATCCTCCCAGATGATAAGGAAAGAATAAAGGAGAAAATTGTTGAGTTTAACGAAAAGTACGATATAGTTGTCCTAACAGGTGGAACGTCAGTCGACCCCGATGATGTCACGTACAGGGCAATACGGGAAGCGGGAGCTGAAAACTTCATAAGGGGGAACCCAATTCAACCTGGTAATATGTTCACGATGGGATGGATAAACGGAAAGCCTGTCGTTGCAGTTCCAGCGGCAGCACTCTTTTACAAAGCTACATCCTTTGACATCTGGCTCCCAAGGCTCTTAATAGGGGACGTGATTACCAAGGAAGAGGTTGCCGCTAAGGGACACGGAGGTCTGTGCCATAACTGTCCAGTGTGTGTATTTCCAATATGTCCTTTCGGGAGACCGTAATGAGGGTAATTAGGGAAGAGGCAAAGGAAATAATATTTGAAAATGTAAAACCGATTAAAAACGTTGAAACAGTAACACTTGAAAAAGCTGAAGGTAGAGTTCTTTCTGAGGATGTCCTCTCTCCGATAGACGTTCCTGACGTTAACAAATCGGCAGTCGATGGGTATGCATTTAGGAGTTCCTCCTTGAAGGAAACTCCGGCAAAACTGAAAATAGTAGGTGAGACTGCTGCAGGGGATACTGAGAGAAAGAGGGTAGATGAGGGTGAAGCTGTTTTTGTTATGACTGGAGGAGAGATACCTGAGGGTGCCGATTCTGCCGTTAGGGTGGAGGACGTTGAATTTGGAGGAAAATTTGTAAAAATCGATTTTCCGGTAGAAAAGGGTAACCTTGTAAACTTCAGAGGGGAGGAGTTTAAGAAGGGAGAGGTTGTCTTAAAGAGGGGAGAGAAAATTTGCGGACTTAAAGTAGCCCTTTTGGCATACTTAGGAGTATACAGTTTAAAGGTTTACTCCAAACCGCGGATTGGGGTTCTGGTAACGGGAAATGAAATTTTGGAACCTTGGGAAAGTTTTAAGAGGGGGAATGCTTACAACACGAACCTTTACATCGTAGAGGAGTTTTTAAAGAGAGCCGGGGCCGTTACTTACATAGGTATAGTTAGGGATGACAGGGAAGAGCTCAAAAAGGCCATTGAGGAAGGGATAGACAGGTTTGATGTTTTAATAACTACAGGAGGCGTTTCAAAGGGCAAGTACGACTTTGTGAAGGAGGTTGTTTCACAAGTTGGCATAGATGTTAAGTTTACCCAAACAAATATAAGGCCTGGTAGGCCTTTAGTTTTTGGAACGAAGGGTGAAAAGCTCTTTTTTGGTCTGCCGGGATACCCTTCAGCAACAGTAGTAAACCTCCTTGAGTTTGTCCTTCCGGCCGTGAAAAAACTATCCGGGAATAGGGATTGGGAGAACAGATATTTAAAGGCATTCGCAGATGAACCGTTACGGTCTAAGAAGGGAAGGAACGACTTTATCAGGGTAAAATTCCTAAACGATAACGGGGTTTTAAAAGTGAGAAGCTCAGGTAGCCAACAGACTTCCGTTTTTAAGAGTGTTGTTTTCTCTGACGGTTTTGCTGTTGTTCCAGAGGATAGAGGAAGTGTTGAAAGAGGAGATTTAATAGATATTTTGACTTTTATGGAAATTTAATTAAATAAAATATTTGGCTGAGAATTTTATTTCAACTTGACAATCGAAATCGAAATTTTGTAACATTTCGAAACCAGCCCAGAAGAGAGGGATAAGCGTGGGGATAGATAGGCTTGTACTTGCGGCGGTGGGAGCGGGGCTATTGGCCAGCAGTTCCTATGGAGCTGTTAACGTCCCTGGTTTTGAAGGAGAACTCAAGACCCAAGTTGAGTTTAGACAGGATATTTACGATAGGGATTCTATCCCATTTGATAACTACTTAAAGTTGGACGTGAGGGACCTAAAGGGGACGGAGCTCCACTTTTACGGAAAACTCTGGAAGGATTTGGGCTATGGAACTGACTGGGACTTAGACCTTTACCAGCTTTACATAGAAGTTCCCTTAAAAGGAGCGAATTCTGTTTTTTCTGTCGGTAGGCAGTTTATCTCTGAAGGTTTTGAGACGTATACAGCGGATGCTGTTAAGTTTACAAACAGGCTTAAAAATGGCCTCAGGTACACGTTTTACTTAGGTAAACCGAGGTTCTTTGAACCTAACACTCCTGATGGTGATGACCTTTTGGCAGGATTTAAGTTTGACTACAAGGGATACTTCTTAGGCTTCGAGCACTTAAGGGACGATGGAAAGGTTAAAAAATCCTCGTTTGTGTTTGGGAATTACAGGTACCTGACTGAAAAAATTGCACAGTACAGCAGATTGGAAGTCGACACAGCCCACGGTGAATTAACAGACTTCAACCTTGGCCTTAACTACTTTCCTACCAAGAGACTAAGACTTAATACTGAAGTTGAGTACTACGACAACTCCTACTTTTACGGCGATAAAACAGTTCCCGAGGATAGGATTTTTTACCTCTTTTCACCCAACGGCAGGGAGCTAAGGTTTACTCAGAGTGCTCATTACGACTTAACAAAGAAGTGGGAGCTTTTCGGTAGCTATACCCTAACTGACGTTCAGAGGGACGGGAAGGACAACGGTTATTTAGCTAAACTTGGAGCAGTGAGGGATACCTGGTTTGAAAACGGCTTGAGGGCTTACGGAGCTCTCCTCTATCAAAACAGCTGGATAGGAATTTTAAGGGGAGTTGAATTTGGTTTTACAAAGTACGTATGTAGAAAATTGACCTTAAACGGTACGGCTCAGATTGCCAGATACGACAAGGTTACTTATGGAAAACAGTGGGCAAGCGCCTACTACTTGAAGGGTGTCTATCAAACCAGTGAATTTTCAAATCTTGAATTGGGTGTCGATTACAGAAACAATGAGGATTTTGACCGTGATTTAAGGTTAATCCTCAGGTACAACCTCCTTTTCTGGGGTGGAACTGGAAAAAAGGAGAGGACAGAGGATAGAAGATGAGAAAATCCATGCTGATTTTTCTAATTGGACTGGCGTTCTTAAGTTCCTGTGGAAAGGGTAGTGTCAAGTACAGTGAGGAACTTGCTGCTACCGCAAAGTTTCACCATAGGGAACACAAGTCGTTTATAGATAAGCACGGCTGTATTCCCTGTCATAAGATGAACGTTAAGATGTCCTTTTCTGATATAGAGGCAGCAGAGAGGGGTTCCAAGAAAATAATAATGCCTTCAAAGGTTACCTGCCATTACTGTCACAACAATCCTGGAAAAACACCAGCTCCTAACGCACCAACCCAGTGTTACATTTGTCACTTCAACATGAAGGAGATAGAACCTGCCGACCACAAAACGGGAAATTGGCTTAAAACTCACAAGTTCGCCTACGAAGGAAAACCTAAAAAGTGTAGTGAGTGTCACAGACAGAGGTTCTGTATCGATTGCCACCAGCGAAGGGATACAATCCAACACCTTGTTCACCCGAGAAACTACGAGTATACCCACAGTATAGAGGCAGCAGCAGACCCTGCTAAGTGTAGCAGGTGTCACAGGGTTGGATTCTGTATGGAATGCCATACTAAGGGGAACTGGTCAAGATGAGGAAGGGAATACTGCTTACGTTTGTTCTAATTTTAAGCTTCATCAATTCGGAAGCTAAAGAGTGTGGTGGAAAGGGATACACCGGAACTGACAAATCCTACTGTCTGAGTTGCCATAGGAGTGGTTGTCCTATCGTCCATCCAGTTTCTATTGAAATTAGAAAGACGGAATGTATCGATGTTCCCGAGAATTTCCCAAGGGCAGAAGATAACAGAATGACCTGTGCAACTTGCCACGATATGACCTCCAACAGGAAGAAATTCTTAAGGGGAAAGGGAGAGTTTAAGGAGAGGTACTCCTTCTGTTTCCAGTGTCACAATAGAGAGTGTTATAAAAAGTTTAATCCTCACAGGACAATATCCTCCAAATTAAGTTGGAACGAAAAGAAGAAGGCCTGTATATACTGTCACGGTTTTGGAGCAAAGCTCAACGCTTACAGAGCCTGCGTTGGGTGCCACACCAAGACTCCTCACGTTGGAGCTCCCGAGCATATCTTTGCAAAGCGGGAGGAGGTTTTAAAACTAACAAAGGGAAAGAAGGAAATTTTTAATGTATCTACGATGAAACAGTTAAATCCAAAAATTGATATCAATGAACTTAAAAAGAGAAAGCCCAAAGTCATTTTGGTAAACGGAAGGATTGAGTGTATAACCTGCCACAATCCACATCCTCAAATTGCCATTCCTGCCCCTCCTGAGAGGAATCCGTGGGGGAGTATGGAGAGGGCAGATTTTGAGTACAAAGTGAAAAAGCTCAACGAGGAGCTCTCAAAGTTTGAAGTTAACACCAATGGCGTAAAGCTTATGAGTAGAGATTTGAGAAGTGGCAAACTGTGTAAGGTCTGCCACTCCATCAACTCGCTTAAGTAGGGGGTAGAGAGTGAAAGCCTTTATATTGGGATTAGCGGGAGCACTTGTAGTTTCCGGTTCGGCCTTTGGAATGAGTGATGATGGCTGTTTGGTCTGTCATAGGTTAAAGGGACTTTCCGTTGTAGATGAGAAGAATGAAATAAAGGACTGCAGTATTTCTGAAGCTCTCTTTGCCCATTCAATCCACAGAAACGTTGGATGTACAGAGTGTCACTCGAAGATTGAGGAGTATCCCCACAAGCCGGAAAACGCAAAGGTTAACTGTGCTACCCAGTGTCACGTTGTTGACCCTTCAACGAAGAAGCCATTTTCCCACGAGGATGTATTTAAAACCTGGAAGGAGAGTGTTCACGGTAAGAACTACGAAAAGGCTCCAGATGTCTATCCTTACTGTACGTACTGCCATACAAACAGCTTACTCGTGGACGTATCAAAGCTCTCTGCTATGAAGATGAGTCTTGATAGGTGTTCAATCTGCCACGAAAATAAGAGCTGGCTGAAGGACAGACTGTCCCACGTTGCAAGCAGGGAGCCAATTCCAGTTATAAAAAATGGATTTACCCACTCCTTTATTAAGACAAGAAGGGATGGATGGGAAATTGTAGAGCTCTGTGCCTCCTGCCACGAGGATGAAAAGAAAATGGAAAGAGCTCTTGATATAGAAGGAATTGAAGACAAGTTTGAGAGAGAGCACGTTCTAACAGCCGTTGAATCCTACAAGGTTACAATGCACTCCAAAATGCTCTACTTGGATAGGAATGATACAAGGGCTGCAGACTGCCTCGACTGTCATACGAACAAGGACGGTAACTTCCACGATATATTCCATAAAGATAACCCCCGTTCCTCTATAAATGCCAAGAATATTGAGCTAACCTGTGGTCGTTCAACAGAGTGTCACCCGCTGGCTCCTGCAAAGGATATGAAGAACTTTGCAACAACCAAGTGGGTTCACATGCATCCTATTCCAGACTCTTTAGGACAGAAGATAGTTAAGATAGTCGAAGAATTCATGTTCTGGCTCACAACAGGAACTCTCCTCTTTGCAGTTTCAATTGTTGGCTTAGACCTTCTTAAAAACTTGAGGAGGAAACACTAATGGGAATTTGGGAAGCTTTTAAAAGGAGATTTAGGGTAAGGGCAGAGCAGGATAAGCTTCTCATCGTAGACGGTGAGAAGATAATGATACAGAAGTTTACTCTCTTTCAAAGGCTCCTCCACGTTGGTATCTTTTCAACGTTCATCTGGCAGATAATTACTGGATACCCCTTAAAGTTCTACGATACAGCTTGGGCAAGGCCGATAATAGACTTGTTAGGTGGAATTCCTGGAGAGATGACAATTCACAGAATTTCCGGTTTCATCATGTTTTCAGACTTCCTCTTAACGGTTCTATACTTGATACTTATTCTCATAGCAAACTGGGATTTGGCAAAGAAGGACTTTTTCGGTTACTTTAAGATTGTTCCCGGACCAACCGACGTTACATTCGTTCACTACATTAAATATCTCTTAGGATTCAGGAAGGTTCCTCCAGATTGGGACGAGTACATCTGGGTCGATAAGTTTGACTTCTGGGCCGTTGGTTGGGGTATGCTTGCAATCGGTATTACAGGTTGGATACTCTGGCTTCCAGAGGTTTTTACTGGATTTCTTCACCTTCCGCCAGAAACTGTGCAGATTGCATACTTGATGCACTCTGACGAAGCTGTTTTGGCCTTAGGCTGGATAGCCTTAGTTCACATGTACATGGTTCACTACGGACCTAACAAGTTCCCGATGGACTGGATTTGGCTTACAGGAACAGCCTCAGAGGTAGAGTGGATTGAGGAAAGACCAAGGAGCTACAGGAGAATTATTAAGGCTGTAGCTGAAAACGAACCCCACCTCTTAGAGAAGTATCCCTTTTTAAAGGAACGTTACGAGTTTGTCCGTGAAGTTGAGAAACTTCCAGAAGAAGAGATGATAGAGAAGATGCACGAGTACGCTCACCATCTCCTTGAAAAGGAAGTTGAAGGGAGGACTGCATAATGAGAAAGTATCTAATAGCATTGTTACTCATATCAGCACCCTCTTTAGCTGTAGAGAGTCCTCTTCTCTCTGCTCCATCTGCTGATACATCAACTTGGGCTCAGAAACTTAAGGAGTTTAAGAGGCCTGAGTTACCAAAAGTAAAGGAGTATCCTAAGCCGTTTCACTACGAAAACCAATACAGTTATAAAATGAACGATGTCTGTTCGGCATGTCATACATTTGCTGCACACAAGAAGGACAGAAAGTACTCACCGTTCTACAATGCCCACAGTACATTCATGAGCTGCAACACGTGCCACTTTGTTAAAGAGGGTTTGAACTACAGCTGGGCTGAAATAGACAAAGGAAACGTAAAGCTTTTAAAGAGTGGTGATTTCTACGGATTAAAGTATATTAAAGTAGGAAACAGGATTATGCTCTCTGGAGAGGAGAGTAGTGCAAAAATAGTTCCCGTTTATGAGGGAAAACCTGTAGAGCTTCCTCTTAAGGGAAATGAAGAACTTTTAAAGGATGTCAATTCAGTTGCAAAAATGCACAATGCACTTACGGATAATCCGTTAAAGTGTGAGGACTGCCATAAGGAAAATGGAGTTCTTAACTTTAGGGAACTTGGATTCTCAGAGGAGAGAATAAAGGACCTTGAACACAACGAGGTTGTAAAGGGATTGAAGGAATACAAAACAATCCACTTCCCCAAATTTATCTGGTAAGGGGTAGAGATAATGAAGAAAGGATTTTTAACTGTTCTGTTTCTTGTTTTAATGGCAGTTACCACCGTTGCAGGAGAAATAAAGGGAAACTGGAAGTTCCCCTCTGATATAGCCGTTTCAAACGGGAAACTCTACGTCGTTGATGGTCTGAACAACAGAATTTCAGTCTACGACCTGTACGGTGAACATCTAACGGATATAAGGATTGATTCCCCTTACGGAATTTTTGCCTTTAACGGCCTTATATATACTGTAAGTCAAAAGGGAAAGCTTACAGTGATGGACGAAAATGGTGGCGTTGAAAAGGTTTTAAACCTCGAAGGAAGGCCTATCGATGTTGTTAAGATTGGTTCAAAACTCTTTGTAACAGATGGAAAGAGTGAATCTATTGATGTTTACGACCTTGACGGGAACCTTATAAGAAAAGTTGGTGGTAAAGGAACAGCTCCTGGAAACTTTGTCGGAATATTCCTGAGTGATGCTTCAAAGAATACGTTGTTTGTTGTTGACTCTGTAAATGCCAGGATTCAAGAGTTTAGTAAGGATGGAAGCTTTGTTCGTCAGTTTGGAAAGTTTGGAATTGAGGAGGGAGACCTCTTTAGACCCAAGGGAGTTGCTTACTGTGGAAATGGAAACTTGGTGGTTTCAGATGCCATAACTGGAGCTCTTCAGCTTTTCAACATTTACGGCGGTTTTGAAAGGGTAATAGCTAAAGGACTCTACTATCCAACAGCTGTTGCCTGTTACAGAGGAGAGGTATTTGTCCTTGAACCCCTCAAGAACAGGGTACTTACATTTAAAGTTCAAGGAGTCAAGTAATGAGGAAATCACTGCTTCTTTTGCTGTCAATTTTGGTAGCACCTAACGTTTCAGAGGCAAAACTAAAAAAGAGTATGAAAAAGGAGTGTTTGGTCTGTCATGAGAACTGGCTCCTTGAGTCAAAGATAAAGTCACCCAATTTGCTAACCACAGAATCCTATAGGGCAGCTGATAAATTAATGTGTTTAACCTGCCACGATGGTTCAATGGCAGACGATAGGCTCACCTTTTTAGGTTTTAAACACTTCTCACATCCTGTTAATAAAAAAGTACCTGAAGATTTTAAGATGCCAAAAGGTTTTCCCCTTCAAAATGGAAGGCTCTACTGTGGAACGTGCCATACACCCCATACAAAAACGGGAAGTGAGAAGAAGTTAGACTACACATTTATGAGGGAACCGAACGTAAATTCCTCCCTCTGTATGAAGTGTCACAAGGAGAATGAGGAGCACGGTAGAAACCACCCAATCTTTAAGGAAGAAAGGGAACCCTTAAAGTTAGAGTATGCCCTTAAAATCGAAAAGTTGGGTGGAAAACTGACAGACGATGGAAAAGTTAGGTGTGAATCGTGCCACTCTGCCCACAGGGGAAGGGCTAAAAACGCCCTCATTGAAAGGGCTGACAACTCCCTCCTGTGTTCGGTATGTCACATTGAAAACGTTAATTCAAAGGAACATCCAAACTTTAGGAATCACCCCATACATAAGAAGTTACCTAAAAATGCGGATGTTTCTTTCTTTAAGGAAAATAAAGCCGTTACAAAGTCCGTTGAATGTATGACGTGTCACAAGGTTCATAAAGAGGAGAATAAGCACCTCCTCGTAGCTAACGAGAGGAAACTCTGTATTCTCTGTCACGTTAGCGAGAAACCTGTCCTTAAAACAAAACACAACATAAGCGACAAGGGATGTAGCTCATGTCACATAGCTCATAAAGCAAAGGGAAGGAAACTGTGGAGTAGGGAGATTCCTGAAGATGCCTTTGACTATGCTGCACTGATTGAGGCACGAGGAAAAACCGATATACTCTGTCTATCCTGTCACTATCCTGAACACGTTATAAACGGTAAGGAAGTTGAAACTGTTGGAACGTTAACCCACCCAACAGGTAAGAAGGTTGAAGGAAAGGTAAAGCTTCCTCTGCCTGGAGGAAGACTTGCCTGTACAACCTGTCATGACCCGCACCATTCGTTCAACAATAATCCAAAGGGTAAATTCCTTAGAAAGGAGAGGGTATCCTTATGTATAACCTGTCATAGGGAAGAAGCTGATGTTAAAAGGGGAGCTCACGGGGAGATAGATAAGAAAAGGTGGAAAAAGGGAGACTGTGCAGCATGCCATAACGTTCACAAGGCTAAGGGCGGTTATCTGTCAAGGGTAGTTTATGGAGAAATTTCACCTATGGAACCTCCCGTTGATGGATTCTGTCTGGCGTGTCACGACCCAGAGGGTATGGCAAAACACAAGGTTAAGGAAAGTATCTTTAACGAGCACCCAGTAGGTGTTGATAACCCTACGGATAAACTTCCTGGAAGGAAGGTTTCTTGTGCAACATGCCACAACCCCCATACCCATAAGGAAGAACTTCTGAGAATTCCCGTTAGAGAAAACTCTAAACTCTGTATTACCTGTCATACTGATGAGAACTTAACAAACAGTTCCCACGATATCCTTAAAAATAGGAACGTTAAGCTTTCAGAAAAAGAAAGAGAGGAGATTGTTAAACACGGTTCCTGTTCAATCTGTCACACTCCTCACAATCCTAAGTTTAAAGTTCTCTGGAGCCGAAAACCAGGAAAAGGAGAGACTATTGGAGAAAGGCTCTGTAGCTCTTGTCACTCTAAAGGAGGTTTAGCTGAAGACAGGACGATAGGTAGGTTTAGCCATCCGATTGGAGAGAAGGTAACCGAAAAGAACAGAAGTATGATACTAAACTCGAGGCTTCCTCTCGTTAACCAAATGACTGGTCATGTAGCAAAGAGAGGAGAGAAGGGTGTATTTGACTGTGCAACATGTCACGACCCCCATAATGGAGCAGATAAAAAGAGATTGATAAGATATACGTTAGAAGGGGATAGTTTACTGTGTACAGCATGCCACAGGGCAGAGAGCAAGGTTATAGGAACAGACCACGATATGAGAGTGGTTAATAAAAACTTTAAGAATGCCCTTGGAAAGGTAGTCCTTAAAGATGGAGTCTGTTCTGCATGCCACGTTCCCCATAAAGCTAAGGACAAATTACTATGGGCAACTGACATCAAGGAAATTTCCGGAAATAGAATGTCAGATTACTGTCTAACCTGCCACTCTAAATCAGGTGTTGCAAAGGATAAGGTAGTTAAGTTCTACTACCATCCTAAGAAGGATGTTACTGTCAGGAGCTTCGACAGACCCGGAAGGGAAGGTGATTGGCCTATTTTTGATAAAAATGGAAAGAGGGTACTCGCAGGTGGTGAAATTACATGTGAAACGTGCCACGACCCACACGTTTGGAGTAAGTGGGAGAAAAAACCACCTATGAAGCCTGTTGAAGGTAGTGCACTCAACAGCTTCTTAAGGAATAGGGACCTAAAAGGTAGTATCTGTGTGGATTGCCACGGTCTGGATGCTCTATTTAGGTACAAAATGTTCCACTGGAAGAAAGCACACAGTAAGAAGCCCTCTTACAGGTAAGGAGGTAGACAATGGCAAGGGAAGTTAGCTCAAGGGATATAGAGAAGGAAGCTTGGATAGTTCTTGCTGCAACTCTTTCTGTTCTACTACTGCCTATTTTGGGTGTCTGGTTTGTTAAATTTGTCCACTGGTACTCTCAATCCATATTCATGTGGCTCTAAGGGGTCTTTTCCCCTTTCCCTTTACACTACTCTTACCTCCAATTCCAAATCTACTCCCTTTTGGCCTTTTACCTTCTCCCTTGCAGTTTCAACAATTTCAAGGAACTCTGAAAATGGAGCTCCCCCCTCATTTATCAAAAAGTTGGCATGGACCTCTGAAAACTTGAGATTTTTTAGCTTAAAACCTCTAAAACCGCACTCATCCAAGAGCTTTCCGGCAGAAAGTCCACTTGGATTTTTAAACGTTGAACCTGCAGTTTTCAGGTAGAACGGTGGATGTTTTTTTAGTCTTAAGTTCACTATCCTTTTTATCTTTTCACTTATACTATCATCTGGAACTACCTTAAAAGTTGCAGAAACTACAACTCCTCTCTCTGGAAATGGGGAACTCCTATATTTAAAGCTATTCAGTATTTCCTCTCTGTTTAATCTTAAAACCTCACCCGATTCGATATCTAAATACTCTACAGAATAGAGAAAATCCTTAATCTCTCTTCCGAATGCTCCAGCATTCTGAGCTACCAGTCCCCCTACGGTTGCCCTTGGAACTCCAGAAAGAAACTCGAATAGTGAAAACTTATTTTTTCTTTGGAGTCTTAAAACACAGGAAAGCGTAACACCTGCCCCTAACCTCAGAAGGTCCCCACTTAACGTAACATCCCTAAACTTTTCTAAGGAAATGAGAGGAGGTCCTTCATCGGAGAGAACGGCATTTGACCCACCTCCAACTACCCTCAAACCTTCTTTTAAGAGGGAGCGGAGCTCCGAGAGATTTTCAGGTACGTAAACCTTTCTTGGAGCTCCTACTCCAATCGTTGTCAGCTCGATAGGATTTCTTACTTCAGCTTTCAACTCTGTTTCTAAGTTCCTTTGCTGCTTTAATAAAGTTTAGAAAGAGGGGATGGGGGGTTCTCGGTCTTGATTTAAACTCTGGATGAAACTGGACAGCAACAAACCAGGGATGTTCTTTTATCTCAACAATTTCTACCAACTTTCCGTCGGGAGAGGTTCCAGCTATAACGAGTCCAGCCTTTTCCAAAACATCCCTGAACTTATTGTTAAACTCGTACCTGTGTCTGTGTCTCTCAGAAATTTCCTTTACTCCGTAGGCCGAAAAGCTGAATGTTCCTTCCTTAAGAATACAAGGATATGCTCCGAGTCTCATAGTTCCGCCCTTCTCCTCAACGCCCTTCTGCTCCTCCATCAGGTCTATAACCGGATAGGGCGTTGTTGAGCTGAACTCTGCACTGTGGGCTCCCTCTAACCCCGCAACGTTCCTTGCAAATTCAATTACGGCACACTGCATTCCAAGGCAAATTCCAAAGAATGGAATTTTATTTTCCCTTGCGTACTTAACAGCCTTAATTTTTCCCTCAACTCCCCTCTCTCCAAATCCCCCTGGAACCAAGATCCCGTGAACGTCCGAGAGGAACTCCTCAGGGGAGTTTTCGTCAAGCTCTTCAGCACTTGCCCACTTAATTTCAACCTTCACATTGTTTGCTGCCCCTGAATGTACGAAGGACTCTACTATGCTCTTGTAGGCATCGGGAAGCTCAATGTACTTACCTACAAGTGCTACTCTTACATTACCCTCCTTGGGTTTCTTTATCCTGTCAACAACCTCCTTCCAGTCGGAAAGGTCGGACTTTTCATAGGTAGGAATCTGAAGTTTTTCAACTATGAGTTCATCAATTCCCTCCTTTTGAAGAACCAAGGGAACCTCGTATATCGTCTGTAAGTCCTTTGCCGTAACAATTTCGTTTTCCTTTAAGTTGGTAAAGAGGGCAATCTTTTTCTTAACACTGTGTGGAATACTCCTTTCAGCACGACAGACGATAATGTCTGGCTGAATACCTATTGCCCGGAGCTCCTTAACCGAGTGCTGGGTAGGTTTCGTCTTTAACTCTCCGGCTGCCCTCACGTAAGGGACGTACGTAACATGGACGTATATAGCGTTACTCTTTCCCACCTCCGTTCCTAACTGCCTTATTGCCTCTAAAAAGGGGAGTCCCTCTATGTCCCCTACAGTTCCTCCAACCTCAACTATTACAACATCAACGTCTGTTGACATCAGCTTTTTTATCTTTTCCTTAATTAAATTTGTTACGTGGGGAATTACCTGAACGGTGCCCCCTAAAAACTCTCCCTTCCTCTCTTTTTGGATAATCTCCTGATAAATCTGACCGGAAGTTACGTTGTTTATTCTCCTCATTGTTGCATTTGTAAACCTCTCGTAGTGTCCCAAGTCCAAATCGGTCTCTGCTCCATCCTCTGTAACGTAGACCTCCCCATGCTGGTAAGGGTTCATCGTTCCCGCGTCGACGTTTAAGTAGGGGTCCAACTTCTGAATAGTTACCTTCAATCCCCTACTCTCTAAGAGTGTCCCTATTGAGGCTGCCGTTATTCCCTTTCCAATTGAGGATAAAACTCCACCAGTTACGAAAATTAATTTTGAGGACATCTACACCTCTCCACAAAGGATTTTTTCTGCTCTTTTTAGGTCCTCCTCGGTGTCAACCCCAAAGGAGTCCTTTTCAACTATCGAAACGTAAATCTTCTCTCCGTTTTCAAGAATCCTGAGCTGTTCAAGTTTTTCCAACTCCTCAAGTTTTCCCCTTTCCCAGTTAACAAACCTTTCAAGGGCTTCTTTTCTGTAACCATAAATTCCAATGTGCTTTAAATAGTTTTTAGGTTTAACTTCCCCATCTCTAACATAAGGGATAGGGCTTCTTGAAAAGTAGAGAGCCTTCCCCTTTTTATCCAAAACAACTTTAACCATAGAAGGGTCCTTTACATCCCCAATACTCTTAAAGGGGGTTGCAACAGTTGAGAAAAGAGCTCCAGACTTTAGAGCTCTGTAAACAGCCTCTATGTGCTCCCTATCTACAAATGGCTCATCTCCCTGAACGTTGACGATAAATGGAAAGCTCTCATCTTTGGTAGCGTAGTAGACCCTGTCCGTCCCGCTTGGGAGCTCCGAAGGGGTTAACTTTCCCCTAACTCCAAGCTTTAAAACTGCGTTCAAGACTCTTTCGCTGTCGGTAGCAACTAAAATATTTGAAGTTACCCTCTTAACCGCTTCAACCACCCAGCATATTAAGGGCTTTCCACAAATTTCCCTGAGGGGCTTTTCAGGGAGCCTCTGTGAGCCTATCCTTGCCGGAATTACAACCAACAAGTCTTCCATTTTAAACCTTTGTAATGCTTTCAACTATTGATTTAAACATCCTAAGTCCATCCTCAGAGCCCAGAATGGCTTCAGAAGCCCTTTCCGGATGGGGCATCAGTCCAAAGACGTTTCCCCTTTTGTTGCATATACCTGCAATGTTGTTTAGAGAACCGTTTGGATTGTAATCCTCCGAAACGACCCCCTCTGGTGAGCAGTACCTCACTACAACCTGACCGTTTTCTTCAATCTCCTTTAACGTTTCCTCAGGACACGTGTAGTTCCCCTCAGCGTGGGCTATAGGTATTTTCAGGACTTCTCCCTTTTTATAAAGACGTGTAAACGGTATCTCATTGTTCTCAAGTCTTAGATGGACAAACTTACAGATAAAGGAGAGTGTTTTGTTTGGAAGCATTGCACCAGGAAGGAGCCCTGCTTCAAGGAGAATCTGAAATCCGTTACAGATTCCCATTACAAGTCCACCCTTTTCTGCAAACTCACAAATGGCTTCAGTAATAGGGGAAATTTTTGCCATAGCTCCGGCTCTTAAATAGTCTCCGTAGGAAAATCCCCCCGGAATAATGATGCAGTCAACGTTTTTCAAGTCCCTCTCCGAATGCCAAAGGTAAACAGCCTCATGTCCTAAAACACTTTCAACGACCCATCCAACGTCCCTATCACAGTTACTTCCTGGAAAAACTGGTATTCCAACTCTCATTACTTCACCTCTTCGATTTCGTAGGAATACTCTTCAATAACGGGATTTACGAGGAACTTCTTCGCCATCTCCTCAATTTCCCTCTTTACCTCATCCTCGTTACTTGCTTCTATTTCCATTGTTATAAACTTTCCTACTCTAACGTTTCTTACCCTTTCAAAACCCAACTGATGGGCAGCCTTTTCCACTGCAACACCTTGAGGGTCAAGAACTCCCTGTCTATAGCTGATGAATAACTTCACCAAATAAATCGCCATTTTTCCTCTCCTGGCATATTTTTTCACTTGAATTATAGACAATAGGAGAGAAATGCTTAACTGCAGGAGCTGTTCCTTTTTCAAGAGTTATTTTGCTGTAATCCTCATAACAGCTATTTCTGTAAGGTTTTTCCCTCAGTACTCTCCTGCTGTTACATCCCTCCTTTTGGTAGGAATACCCGTTCTCATCTACAAAAAATCTGCCGAGGAATTAGGATTCCAGAACATTAAAAAGGGATTAATTTGGGGAACGGCCATTTCACTAATAATTCTTCCCATTTACTACTTATTTGTTCCAGAAAGGAATTCCATAGCCCTCAGTAGTTTCATTTCCCTAATTCCCTACTACTTTGGAATAGCTTTAGGAGAGGAGGTTTTCTTCAGGGGATTCTTCTACTCCACGTTCGAAAATGAAAACCTTGTGGGTTCACTACTAACGAAGAACAACTTAGTTTCAAGTATACTGTTTGGCATTGCCCACGCTCTTATCTACTACAACCCATCGATGTTTAAGGTTTTTTTCCCCTCATTAGTTATGGGATTTCTCTACGAAAGGAGCGGTTCTATTGTAGCTCCTATAGTTTTCCACTGTTTTTCAGACGTTGTATACCAGTTTGCGAGGTTTTAAAGGATGAGAACAATCTTCCTCCTGACATCCCTAATAATTTTTTTCCTCGACAGAGTTACAAAATTCCTTGCTCTTAAGGAACTGAACCATCCCGTTGAAGTCATTCCTGGATTCTTTTCGTTAAGGTTGGCAGAAAACAGAGGAGCTGCATTCAGCATCTTCTCAACGGGAAGCGAACCTGTAAGGAAGTTCTTCTTAATAGTTGTACCTTTACTTATATGCATTTACATACTCTACTACGTTTTAAAGAACAGACTTTCACCAAGGATTTCTATTTCCTTAGGACTTATCTTTGGGGGAGCTCTTGGAAACCTCTACGACAGAGTGTTCAGCGGAAAAGTTTTAGACTTTTTGGACTTTTACATTGGAAACTACCACTACCCTACCTTTAACGTTGCAGATGTTGCCGTGTTTTTAGGGACTGTTGCCCTAATCCTGTCCTGGAGGAAAAGTTGACTTTGAAATTTCGCCGAATAATTTTACTAAAGCATATAAAGAACGAGGTGATATAATTGGGGAGCTCTAACGTCTCCCATTCGTTGATTCATGAGCTCTTGTCGCAGATAGACATAGTTGATATAGTATCCCACTACATTACCCTCAAAAGGTCCGGAAGGAACTTTGTAGCTCTCTGTCCTTTTCACTCGGAAAAAACACCCTCCTTCGTAGTAAGTCAGGAAAAACAGATTTTTAAGTGTTTTGGTTGTGGAGTTGGAGGAAACGCAATAACCTTCGTCCAAAAGTATGAGAACCTTTCGTTCTGGGAGGCCGTTAAGAGGGTATCTGAAATTGCAAGGGTAGAGCTCCCGAAGGAGTTCTTTAAAAGAGGCGAGCTATCGAAGGGCATTGAGGAGTCTGGTTTAAAAGCGGCTAAATTTTTTAATAAGAAGCTAACCGCCGTAAAGGAGTACCTCTTTTCAAGGGGAATTGATGAGGAGACGGCGAACGAATTCCTCTTAGGTTACGCTCCCTCTGGATACGTTGGAGAACTGAAAATACCCAAGGAGGAAGCCCAAAAGTTGGGCCTTGTTAACAGCAGAGGAGGGGAGTTTTTCAGAAACAGACTAATGATTCCTATATTCAGTCACTCAGGAAACGTTGTAGGTTTTGCCGGGAGAGCTCTGTCTGATAACCAATCACCCAAGTACATAAATACTCCAGAAACGGAAATTTTTAAAAAGAGCTCCATTCTCTACGGCTTCTACCAGTCAAAAGAGGAGATTGTTAAAAAGAGGGAAGTTGTCATAGTTGAAGGTTACTTCGATGTAATTTCCCTTCACAAGATAGGGGTAAAAAACGTTGTTGCTCCTATGGGAACCTCCCTGACAGAGAAACATGCCTCCTTTTTAAAGAGGTACTCCCAATCCCCAATTCTCATATTCGATGGTGACTCCGCCGGAACGAAGGCAGCTATTAGGTCTGCAGGACTCTTTTTCAAGTTTGGGTGTGAACCAAGGGTCGTTCAACTTCCAAAGGGAGAGGACCCGGATTCAATGGCAAGGAAACAACCTGAAAAGGTATTGGAGCTTTTATCAAGTCCCAAGACCTTCATAGACTGGGCAGTTGGTACTGTAAAAACATCGGATAACCAGGTTGAGCTTCTCAAACAGGTTGTTCTATCAATTTCTGAGCTTAAAACGATAAATCCCTTTCTATTTAAGGAGTACTTTTCTGTTCTATCTGCCGAGTTTGGAGTGGATGAGGCGTGGCTAAAGGTTCAAATTCCAAGGAAAAGTATCCCTGATAATGAGGAAAAGGAACCAATTCCCCACAGTGAGAGGGCATTCTTGAGGGCTCTCTTTGAGGGCTGGGAAATTCCCGTGGAGGTCTCTCCAAACATTTTTGTCTCCTCAAAGGTTTCTAAGCTCTACTCGATAGTTTCCCAATTGGACGAAAGAAATCCGACGGTACTTCAGTCGGAGTATCCGGAGCTCTCTCCTTTCATATCCGAAATACTGCTTTCGGAGTTTACAGAAGGGGATTTAAAGGAGGGAATAAGGAAGGTTCTTGAGAAGGAATTTGAGAGGAGATTAAAGAGGATAAGGGATTTTGTTGAGAAGAGAAGGCTGAAGAGGGCAATTTTAGAGTTAAAAAAGGGAAATTTCGAGGTTATAACGCAACTCCAAACCACTTAGAGGAGGTAGCTTTGGAAAGAATGAGCTTTGAGGAAATTATAGCCTTAGGAAGGGACAAAGGATACATCACTTTTGACGAGCTGATGGAGCACCTTGACGAGGAGGTGCTCACACCAGAACTGGTAGAAGAGCTAATAACTCAGCTTGACGAGTACGATATTCATATTATACCAAAAGAGGGAGAGGAACACTTTGACCTTTCAAAACTTCAAATAACAATCGCTCCAGATACTGTAACAAGGTCCGATGACCCTATTAGACTCTACTTGAGGGAGATGAGCGATATCTCCCTCTTAAAACGCCACGAGGAGATATCCCTTGCCAAGAGAGTGGAGTTGGGTAGAAAAGCACTTGTGAGGTACCTTTTAAAGACAAGGGCAGTCCTTGACTACATCCTCGACGTAGAGGAGAAGATAAAGAGCGGTGAAGTAAAGGTAAGGGACATAATGAGGTCTCCCGATGAATTTGCAGAGGGAGGGGAGAGCCAGAGGAGAAAGAAGTTCTTTGCAATAACAGAGGAGATTAAATCCCTACTTCCCGAATTTGAAAGGCTCCAGAAACAGTACAGTAGAAATAAAAGGAATAGGGAAGTTAAACTTAAATTCCTAAAGACGTGGGCAAGAATTAACAATCTCCTTCGAGAATTTCCACTTTCCTACTCAATATACGAAAGGTTGGCAGAGGATATTTACAGAAAGTACAAAATCTTGAAAAAGAGTGAGAAGAACATTCAGAAGCTCAGCGGTAAACTCTCATTTTTAGGAGTTCCCATTGAAGAAATATGTAGCAGGCTTGACGATGATGATGTAAGGGAGAAGATAGATGCCTCTCCCTACACCACGAGGGAGATAAAAAAACTTGTAAAGAAGTATTTAGATACAAAGGAAACTTACAGAAGTGTTGTTAAGAGTTTAGGAATGTCCCGAAATACATTCTACAGGCTTGCGGAGAAAATCTACTTCTACAAAAAGGATTCTCAGGATGCAAAACAGACGTTGGTTCGTTCAAACCTCAGGCTTGTAGTTAGTATTGCTAAAAAGTACATAAACAGGGGGCTACACTTCTTAGACCTCATTCAGGAAGGAAACATTGGCTTGATGAAGGCTGTTGATAAGTTTGAGTATAGAAGGGGGTACAAGTTCAGTACTTATGCGACCTGGTGGATTAGACAGGCAATAACAAGGGCTATTGCTGACCAGGCAAGGACGATAAGAATTCCAGTCCATATGATTGAAACGATAAACAAGGTAATAAAGACCTCAAGGCAAATGTTCTTAGAGATGGGAAGGGAGCCAAGGCCCGAGGAGATTGCAGAGAGATTAAAGATGTCCCCTTCAAAGGTTCGCTCAATCATTCAACTTGCTCAGGAACCCGTTTCTCTGGAAACCCCTATTGGTGACGATGAGGACAGTAGATTAAGAGATTTTATAGAGGATACAAAGAGTCCTATTCCCGAAAACGAGGTGATAAAGAAGGACTTAAAGGAGAAGGTGGCAGAACTTCTATCACTCCTAAACGAAAGGGAGGCCCTTGTTATAAAGTTGAGATTCGGTCTTGATGGGTACCCTGAACATACATTGGAACAAGTTGGAAAAGAGCTAAGGGTAACAAGGGAGAGAATAAGGCAGATTGAATCTAAGGCCATCAAGAAGCTGAGAAATTCCGGTCTTAATATTGACCTTTCCATATTCCTTGAGAGGTAGGGGGGAACTCTACCTCTCTTACTCTAAATCCCTTTTTGAGTCCCTCAGTAAACCATAGAAAATCTCTAGGAACCTTACTCTCTACCGTTACCGTTTTCTTTGAATCAGGCAGTGGAAATGTTATTCTGAAGCTGTGAAGGAGTATTCTTGGAGTAAATGTAAAGGGAGGTCTGTAGGCTTTCCAGTATCTAAACTCACCTGCGACGGGAAATCCTGACATTGATAGGTGTCTCCTTATCTGGTGTTTCCTCCCTGTTGGGATTGAAACTTTACATAGAGCTCCACCCCTTAATCTCTCAATAACGGTAACCTCTGTTACCGCCTCCCTTCCGTCAAGGGGAATTGAAATTTTCGACCTATCCTTAGAGTTCCCTACAACTAAGGCTAAGTACTCCTTCTTTACGGCTTTCCTCCTAAACTGCTCCTTGAACCATTTAAACAGCTCCTCACTGTCTGTGGCCAAAATCAATCCAGAGGTCTGTTTGTCCAACCTGTGAACTACCTTTATCCTTCTGTTTAATCTCTTTGAGATAATCCCCTCAAGGTTTGGTTTATCAACATTGCTGTTTACAAATGGAGGTTTGTTAATAACAAGAATTCCGTTTCTTTCAAGGAGAATTTCAATTTTTACAGAGGAGAAAGTTAGATAGTTAAGGCAGAATTCAACAAGTGAGCCTTTTTTAACCCTCCTTCTGTAAAGGAGCTCCTTTCTTCCATCTATACAAACAAGTCCTTCATCTATGAGCTTCTTAGCCTTCCTTTTTGACTCGGTAACTGTGGAAACCACATCAATCAGCTTTCCCTCTTCTTTCACCTTTACTCTGAAAGCTTCCATAGAATACTCCTATTAGATAAATAGTCCTAATTGAAAATTATTTGCATAAATATACTAAAAGTAAAACCAAATTTAAGGGGGGAAAATATGGCACTTGTAGGTCAGAAAGCACCTGAATTTGAGGTTCAGGCTTACGACCCTGTAAACAAAAAGTACGTTAACGTAAAACTTTCGGACTATGTACCGAACACTGAAGGTAAGTTCTTAGTACTCTGTTTTTACCCAGCAGACTTTACCTACGTCTGACCAACTGAGTTGGCTGCGGTCGCAGCTAAGTACGACGAAATTAAAAAGAGAGGAGCTGAGGTTTTGGCAATTTCAACAGACACCGTGTTCAGCCACCAAATTTTCTGTGAAACAGAACCTTTAATGAAGGGTGTTAAGTACCTCTTGGGTTCTGACCCAACGGGGGAAGTTTCAAGGAAATACGGCGTTTACATTGAGGAAGCCGGAATTGCAAGGAGGGGAAGGTTCATAATTAACCCTGACGGAGTTATTGTTGCAGAGGAAGTTCTCAATCCACCTGTCGGCAGGAACGTCAATGAACTACTGAGACAGCTTGATGCCTGGAAGTACGTTTATGAGCATCCAGACGAGGCATGTCCTGCCAACTGGAGGCCTGGTAAGAAGACACTCAAACCGGGACCAGACATTACTGGAAAGGTTGGTGAGGTTATTACTATTGATGAGATTCTGTCTTAGTTTCCTTGGGGGCTATGTCCCCCTTTAAAACCAAAAAGAAGTATTCTGCTTTTCTATTCGTTTTTCTGTTCCAGCATCTTATTCCTATTCTTGTTGCATATCTCTTAATGTAAATTTTCCTCTTAGAGATAATCATACTTCCTTTCTTTTCGGCCTTTACCCATCCATTCTTCGTCCCGTAAATCCAGCAGTTTTTGTAGTTTTCTGCCTCTTCTATCCAAAAAATTGGTTTAAAGGAATTCCTCTCTACAAGGCCGTAATCTGGATAGTGTTTGACAACAGGTAAAGGTTCAATCTTTAAGTCCTCCAAAAAGTTTTTAAATCCCGATTGACTTCCAACAATTGCCATTCGGGGAACCAAGTAGGACTTGCCGTTGTAGGCGCCTCTGTCCTGTGTCATTAGGAGCTTATATCCGGCACTTTCAAAAAACTTAACGCTTAACTTATCGTAGTTTCCGTAGGGAAATGCTAAAAATTCCGGTTTTCTTTTAAAAATTCTGAAAAATTTCCTCTCGGAGAGACTCTTTTCCTTTTTTAAAACCTTTAAGAATTCCTCCTCTGTAAGCTTAATCCTCAATTTCCCTAAATCTAGATGGCTGTAGAGGTGATTTTCAAAATCAACAAGTCCCGATTTCTCCATCTCCTTTAAATCACTCAACGTCAAAAAGTCGGGATAGCTTCCTACTGCTTCCATATACAGAAAAACTGTAAAGGGAAAGCCTAAATCCTTTAGGATTTTAAAGGCCTTTAAGGTTGTTTTGTATCCATCGTCAATCGTTATAACTACCGTTTTTGGAGGAATCCCCTTCCCCGAATGGACTTCTCTGTAGAGCTCCCTTAAACTAACAACCCTATATCCATTTTTCTTTAAATATTCCATTTCCCTTTTAAAGTCTTCCAAACTTACAGACGTTGATGGGTACCTTTTATCTCCAAACCTGTGGAATATAAAGACGGTTGCGTAACCGTTATTCTGAAAGCTGTAAGCTACTTGAAGCAAGCTCAATGCTATCAAAACGCTGAAGGTTATTCTTAACAATAATCTTCCAAACAAGCTCTTCATACTCCTCCCTCTTTGTTGAGTAGAGATCCAAACTCTTCACGAGTGTGTGAATATCTGCTCCTTCTGCCCGGAGCTCCCTAAACCTCCTGTAAGCCCAACTAACGTTGAGATTGTAGATGTAGTCCCTAATGGAATCAAGTAAATTATCGTAAACCTTTAAACAGGCATTTGAATCCTTAGCCTTTATACACCTTGCCCCTTTAAAAGAGTAAACACCGAAGATATTGTTTGCCTCCGTAAAGAACCTTGAGGTTCCCCATCCGCTCTCTATAGCTCCCTGTGCAAGTATCAAGCTTGGTGGAACTGTATTTACCCTCCTTAAAAGCTCATCTATGTTTTCCGCTCTGTACTTCTTCATGAGAAAGGACAACCTTTCCCTTTCTAAATCTGACAATTTAGCCTTCTTTGCAACTTTAATTATGAACTCTCTCTCGTTTAAAACTTCCCTGTTTGCCATCTTAATCAAGGGTAAGAGAATTCTTACAAACTCCTTTTTTCTCTCGCTAATAGGTAAACCCTTTAAACTAACGTGACTTGGAATCTCAATGGGCTTTAGAATCACCTTTTTCTCGTGTAATACTTGATATCCGTCAGCTCCCTTCTCTATTTGAAACAGCGAATTTGCTAAAACTCCAAGAACAAATCCTAAGAAAATAAACAGCCAAACCTTTTTCACCTTCACCTCCAAATTTCCTACGGGAAATTTAGATGCTTTGATATACTTGTCAGGAAAAAAGGAAAGGAGGTTTTGCATGTCTGCAATCAAACTTACGGCTCCCATAACCGATGATTCCGTCCTTGAAAAACTGAAGGCCGGAGATTTGGTTCTTATTTCCGGTGTTATCTATACAGCAAGGGACGCTGCTCACAAAAGGATAGTTGAGGCTTTAGATAGAGGAGAGGAACCACCCTTCGACCTTAAGGGCCAAATCATTTACTATGCGGGTCCTGCCCCTGCAAAGCCTGGAAGACCCATAGGTTCTGTAGGACCAACCACGAGCTATAGAATGGACCCTTATGCTCCAAGACTTTTGGAAGTAGGACTAAAGGGTATGATTGGAAAGGGCTCAAGGAGTAAGGAGGTTATTGAGGCAATAAAGAAGTTTAAGGGTGTTTACTTTGGAGCAGTAGGAGGAGCTGCTGCGTACTTAGCAAGGTGTGTAAAGTCTGCAGAGGTTATCGCCTACGAAGACCTCGGACCTGAGGCAGTTAGGCGTTTAGTCGTTGTTGACTTTCCAGCGTTCGTTGTTAACGATATATATGGAAACGACCTCTACAAAATGGGTAGGTGTAAGTACTCTGAAACTGAGGACCCTGAGCTCATAGTTTGTTAAATTTCTGTTAAAATTCCGTTACAAAACACTAACAGTAAGGGAGAGCCCATTGGAAACTTATTTGGTTCTCTTCGTCTTCTTTATTGTGGCACTTTCTATTGCTCTTTTAGTACCAAACGTCAGTTTAATAACTAACAGATTTTTAAAAATTGATAAAAACAATCCAGACAAGTTTGAACCCTACGAGTGTGGAATTCCAAGGATAAAGCCTCTGACAGGCCACTACTTCGCCTTCTTCTACATTTTAGCTCTGGTATTTCTCCTGTTTGACTTGGAAACCATCTTTCTATTCCCTTGGGCAGTTTCATTTAGGGAACTTGGAGTCTTTGGGGTTGTTGAAGCCTTTGTATTTGTTGGAATACTCCTTGTAGGATTTTTTTACGCTATAGCAAAGGGAGCTCTAAGATGGGACTAAAGAACGGCATATTCCTGACAAAACTTCAGGACTTAATAAACTGGGGAAGAAAAGGAGCTCTCTGGCCCCTCGCCTTTGCTACTGCCTGCTGCGGAATAGAGATGATGGCTGCAGCAGCTTCAAGGTACGACTTCGATAGGTTTGGTGTCATATTCAGGAATACTCCGAGGCAGTGCGACCTTTTAATAATGTGTGGAACGATAAGCCGAAAGATGGCTCCAATAATAAAGAGGCTCTGGGACCAGATGCCAGACCCTAAGTGGTCCATTGCAATAGGAAGCTGTGCTATAAGCGGAAACATATTCCAAACGTACTCGACTCTAAGGGGACTTGACTGTATCATTCCCGTTGACGTTTACGTTCCAGGATGTGCTCCAAAGCCGGAGGCCTTCTACGAGGCTCTAATCCTACTTCAGGAGAAGATAAGGAGAGACAGGCCAATAATAGTTGGTGAGGAAAAATGAAGTACATAGATGAGGAACTTATTTCAGAATTAAAGAGTGAATTTAAGGATGGGATAGAGGAAGTAACGACCTTTAGGGGAGAGGTAACTGTAACAGTTTCAAAGGAAGTATTGAAGAAGTTCATGTCCTTTTTAAAACACAGTGAAAAATTCAAAATGGACATGTTGGTTGACGTTACAGCTGTCGATTATCCTGAAAACAACCCCCGTTTTCAGGTTGTCTACCAGCTAAGGTCAATTCCCCTAAAGCACAACCTGAGGGTAAAGTGCTGGGCTAAGGACGATGAAGTCCCCTCTGTTGTCGATATCTGGAAGACTGCGGAGTGGACCGAGAGGGAAGTCTACGAAATGTTTGGTGTAAAGTTTTCCGGAAGAGAGTTGAGAAAACTCCTCCTTCCACAGAAGTATCCGTACTATCCCCTCAGGAAGGACTTTCCGTTGGAGGGTTACGAAGAACCCTGTGAAGTTTGGGATTGGGAGTAGTTGATGGAGAGAGAAAGGGCAGATTTGATTTTAAATATGGGTCCTCAACACCCCTCAACCCATGGCGTTCTAAGACTGGTAGTGGAATTAAAGGGTGAAAGGATAGTCAACTCCGATGCGATTATCGGTTACGTTCACAGGGGTGTCGAGAAGCTTGCAGAGACGAGGAAGTACATGCAGATACTTCCCGTCTTTGATAGGGTGGATTACGTATCGGCGAATACAAACGAGTTGGGCTTTGTACTTGCAGTTGAGAAGCTTTTGGGTATTGAGGACAAAATTCCAGAGAGAGCCCAGTTTTTAAGGGTAATAATGGCCGAGCTTACACGTATATCCTCCCACCTCATATGGCTTGGAACCCATGCATTAGAGCTCGGAGCAATGAGCATTTTCCTCTATGCCTTTAGGGAAAGGGAGAAGGTTTTAGACCTGTTTGAGGAGATTGCGGGAGGAAGACTTCATACGGGATACATGAGAATAGGTGGCGTTGCTGCAGATACGACTCCAAAGTTTCTCGAGGAGCTTGAGGAATTCTTGGAGCTCTTTCCTAAAAAGATTGATGAGTACGAGGATTTGCTGACTGAAAACAGAGTATGGCTCTCAAGAACCAAGGGAGTCGGAGTAATAGACAGGGAAACTGCTGTTAACTGGGGAATTACAGGTCCAACGTTGAGGGCTACCGGCTGTGATTACGATGTGAGGAAGTACTACCCTTACTGCGTTTACGATAGGATTAATTTTAAGGTTCCCGTTTACACTCAAGGGGACGTTTACGCCCGTTACAGGGTAAGAATGGAGGAAATGAGGGAATCTGTAAAAATCATAAGACAGTGTTTAGAGATGATGCCGGAAGGTCCTGTTCAGATAGAGGATACGACTATCATTCTTCCTCCAAAGGAGGAGGTCTACAACACAATGGTAGGGCTGATTCAACAGTTTGAGCTTGTGATTCACGGAATTACTCCCCCTAAAGGTGAGGTTTATGCAGCGGTTGAGGGTCCAAGAGGGGAGCTTGGTTACTACATAGTTAGCGATGGAACAAACAAACCTTACAGGTTGAGAATCAGGCCACCTTCACTGATAAACATAGCAATTCTTCCACAGCTCCTTAAAAACCACTACGTTGCAGATGTTATATCGATAATAGGAAGCCTTGACCCTCTTATGGGAGAAGTTGACAGATGACAATTGAAGAGTTTAGAAGGGAAATTAGGAGTTTAAAGGAGAAGGGAATCTATCCCTCAAATAAGTCCTACATGCTACCCTCACTCTGGATTGCTGAAAAGAACTTTCCAGCAATTACAAAGGAGATAATGAGGGTTATATCCGAGGAGCTCTCAGTACCTTTGGTTGAGGTTGAGGAAGCTGCTACCTTTTACGCCATGTACCACACAAAGCCAAAAGGTAAGTACGTAATTAGAGTTTGCACGAACCTTTCCTGTATGTTGAACGGAGGGGAAGAGATACTCAAGGAGATTTGTAACCTTTTAAAGGTAAAACCTGGAGAAACTACTCCAGACGGCCTCTTTACTGTTGAGGAGTACGAGTGTATGGGGCTTTGTGATGGAGCTCCTGCAGTAACGGTAAACGAGGATAGATACCTAAAGGTTAAACCGTCAGACTTACCAGAAATTTTGAAAAAATACGGCTGGAAGGGAGAGAATGGAAAGACTTCTCCTTAGGAATATAGACAGGGAAAATTCCAATTCGATAGAGACCTATCTTTCCAACGGCGGATATCTGTCCTTGCGAAAGGCTCTAAGGGAAATGTCACCTGGGGATGTTATTGAGGAAGTTAAGAGGAGCGGTTTGAGAGGAAGAGGGGGAGCAGGTTTCCCCACCGGGATGAAGTGGGAGTTTGCAGCTGCAGATATTAAGGAACCGAAGTTCTTCGTCTGTAACGCTGATGAGGGAGAGCCGTGTACATTTAAGGACAGACTTATCATTGAGAAGGACCCCCATGCCCTCATAGAGGGAATGCTCATAGGTGCCTATGCAACGGGGTGCCGCTACGGTTACATCTACTTGAGAGGAGAGTATCCAGTAGGGAGGAAAATTCTCGAAAGGGCAATTGGAGAGGCTTACGATAAGGGCTTTTTAGGCGAGAATATATTAGGAACGGAGTTCTCATTTGACCTTTACATCCACAGTGGAGCTGGAGCTTACATTTGCGGTGAGGAAACGGCTCTCATTAACTCCCTTGAGGGAAGGAGAGGAGAGCCGAGGATAAAACCCCCCTTTCCGGTTAATGCAGGGTACCTTTGGAAACCTACCGTGGTCAACAACGTAGAGACCCTTGCCAACATTCCACTCATAATTGAAAGGGGAGGAGATTGGTACGCATCCATTGGCTCTCCAGACTGTCCGGGTCCCAAGCTTTATCCCGTAAGTGGTAAGGTTAAGAGGCCCGGAGTTTACGAGCTTCCAATGGGAACTCCTCTTTCAGAGATAATATACGAACACGCTGGTGGAATAGTAGGAGACAGAAAACTGAAGGCAGTCTTTCCGGGAGGTGCATCGAGCTCCGTTTTAACCTCCGAAGAGATAGACGTCCCTATGGACTTTCCTTCACTGGCTAAGGCTGGTACGATGCTCGGCTCCGGTGCTGTTATGGTTTTAGACGAAACGGACTGTATAGTAAGGGCTTCTTTAAGGCTCATAAAGTTCTTCAGACACGAATCGTGCGGTAAGTGTACTCCCTGCAGGGAGGGGACAGACTGGCTCGTTAGAATTGTAAGTAGAATAGAGGAAGGTTTGGGAAGTGAGGACGACCTTGATACCATCTTGGACATTTCATCGGTTATGGAGAACTCCTTCTGCGGCCTTGGAATGGCAGCCCACAACCCTGTTGTTTCCTCTGTCAGGAAGTTTAAGGATGAATTTTTAAAGCACATTAAACTTGGAAGATGCCCCTTTAGGAGAAGCTGAATGGAGAGCTTTAAGATAATCATAGATGGAAAGGAGTGTGAGGCTTATCCGGGAGAAACTGTTTTAGAAGTTGCTGAAAGGAACGGGATAGCCATACCTGTTTTCTGCTATCACAAGGAGCTCCGTCCCGAAGGAGCGTGTAGAGTCTGTCTCGTTGAGGTTGAGGGAGCTCCCCGCTTGGTTACTGCGTGCACACTGAAAGCAATGCCTGACATGGTTGTGAGGACAAACACAGAGAGGGTTAGAAAGGCAAGGGCAGGTGTCATTGAGCTCATTCTCAACAACCACACGTTAGAGTGTCCAATCTGTGATAAGTCTGGAGAGTGTGAACTCCAGATGACCGGCTTTAGGTTTGGTCCCAAGAAGTCAAGGTACAAGGAGCCTCGAAGGGAAAAGGACATAGTTATAAAGGGTCCTCTGATTGAGATAGACAACGACAGGTGTATCCTCTGCCGCCGCTGCATAAGAATGTGTGGCGAGAACATGGGGAACAGGGTTTTAGGAATCCTTAATAGAGGTTACAAAGCATACATATCTCCCTTTAATGGGGATTTTGTTGAAAGTGGATGTGAACACTGTGGAAGCTGTGTTGACGTCTGTCCCGTTGGTTCACTTCTCGACAGGGCCTTTAAGTACAAGGACCGCCCGTGGAGAATGGAGAAGACCTGGACAACGTGTTCGTTCTGCGGTAGTGGGTGCAAGGTTGAGATAGATACGTACCACGGAAAGGTAAAGAGGGCTGTTGGAAGAATAGGAATTAACGATGGACACAACAGGGGATACCTCTGCGTTCGTGGAAAGTGGGGCTGGGATGTTATTTACTCTGATAAGAGGTTGAATTCTCCTCTTTTAAGGGAAAATGGAGAACTCAAAAAAATAGCAATCGATGAGGCATTGGAGGTTCTGAAGGAGAACGTTTTAGGGAAAAGGGCAAATCTCTTTATTGAGAGTTCTTTAACAAACGAGGAGTTGGAGAAAATTGCATCCGTTTTTGGAACGGAGAACGTTGCGTCTGATGCTTACGGTTACTACCAATTTTTAAGTGGAATAGCAGAGGTAACTGGGGAGTTTAAAACGGACCCTATTTCATCAATCTACGAAACCGATGTAATCCTCTACATAGGTGACTTTTTAGAGGAGATAAATCCCGTAGTCTCAACACTCTTAAGGCTTGCGGTAATTCAGAAGGGAAAGAGGCTCTTTAGGGTTGGAACGTTTCCATCAAAATTGGACTCCGTTTCGTTCTCATCGTTAACCGTTCCCCAGTGGGAGTTAATAGATACGTTAAAACACCTAATAGTTGGAACGATTGACACGAACTACTCCTCAAACGTTAAGGAGGTAGATTCATTTATAAAGGCTCTGAGGGGTAAGAGCGTTACAATCGTTGTTGGAGGAACAGTTTTCTTCTCTCCAGATTCTAAGGATTTGGGAAAAACTGTTGCCTACCTTTCGGATAGGTTCTCAAGGAGCTCCATAATTGCAGTTCCTCCAAAGGCAAATTCACTGAAAGTAGCAGAACTCTTTGAACTCAAACATCCTAAAGAGTTAGACGGAGAGGTTAACGTTATATTCAACGCTGAGATTGAGAGGGACTTTCCCGGAGTAAAAATTGACGAGAGCAAGTTTACAGTTGTCTTTACTTCCTTCTATACCCACGACCTCTCCTATGCAGACCTCGTTATTCCGATAGAAACGTGGATAGAGAAGGAGGGAACTCTAAAGGGGATTAGCGGAACGTTGAAATTAAACACAGCCCTTGAGTACAACTATAAACTCTTAGACGTTCTTTCCTCCCTTCCATCCGGTACAGTGGAAGTAAAGGAGAAAAGGGTAGAGGTTAAGAAGGAACCCGGTGTTTCAAGGATTAAGAGGGAGGAAATTCTCCTGACAGTTTTGATAAACAGAACGGGCTGGAACTCTGTTAGCTACTACTCAAGCAACGTTTCAAGGGTTTTAGGTGAGAGAGTTTTGCTGTTAAATCCTAAGGACTTTTCTGGTGAGGGAATGGCACTTTTGAAAACGGAGGCTGGAGAGGTAATAGTTCCAACGAAGGTAGATGAAGGAATACCGGAAGGACATGCCGTCTTAAGGGTTGAAAGGTTAACGAGGGATGTTTCTCAAATTGTTCCTGAGTTTCCCTTCCTAAGTGGAATTAAATGTAGCTTAAAGGAGGCATAATGGTAAAGGTTGAGCTGATAAGGAACTTTCCTCTTTTCAGGAACTTTACTGAAAAGGAGTTAAGGGAAATATCGGAGTATTTAGACTATAAAGTTTTTTCTAAGGGAGAGGTTCTATTTGAAGAGGGAGACCCCGGGGACAGGATATTTTTCATAGTAAAGGGGAGGGTTGACCTATTCAGGCCTGATGCCTTTGGAAATCCCGTGAAGGTTGCAGTAAGTCAGGAGGGAACTCCTCTGGGGGAACTCTCGTTCTTCAGTAACCACTTTCACTCATCAAGGGCAGTGACTCCCAAGGAGACCCACGTCCTGATTTTGACAAGGGAGGGTTACGAAAAGTTGAAGAAGGAGGACCCTCAGCTTGCCATTAAACTCCTGGAGGAACTTGCAAAGGTTATATCTGAAAGGCTAAAGGAGATGAACAAGAAGTTCGTAGATACAACCTGCTTCATCTGGGGAGGACCTAAAAAGTGATTGAGAACTTCCTTAGTTTAACATTCGTTGTTGTTCTCATGTTAGTAGCCGTTCCTCCGATTACTTACCTTGAGAGAAAGGTTTTAGGGCACATGCAGCAAAGACCTGGGCCTATGGTAGTTGGATTTCACGGTTTACTTCAACCTCTTGCCGATGCCATAAAACTGATATTCAAGGAGGACATTATTCCAAGGGGAACTGATAGGTTTCTCTTTATGTTTGCTCCCTCGTTCAGCATTTTTGCAGCTCTACTTGCTGCCTCTGTCGTTCCAATAGGTTTTATTCAGGCCGTCCCGATGAAGTCATCCCTCCTCTTTGTAGTGGCGATGAGTGCCGTTTCAATATACGCACTGATTCTTGCAGGTTACTCCTCAAACGACAAATACTCCTTCTTAGCTGGAATGAGAGCTGCTGCCCAGGTTTTGGGCTATGAACTTCCGTTGGGATTTGCCCTTATGGCTGTGGTTATTCTATTTGGCTCATTTGACTTTAAAGAGATTGTCAACTGGCAGTTGAAGCACGGCTGGGGAATTCTGTACCAGCCCATTGCCTTTCTTATTTTTCTCTTTACAATGGTTGCAGAGATTGGAAGACCACCGTTTGACCTGCCAGAGGGGGAGAGTGAACTTGTAGGTGGTTTCCACACAGAGTACTCAGGAATGAGGTTTGCAGCCTTTTTCTTCGGTGAGTACATAAACATAATCGTTCTCTCCTTGGTTGTTACACTCCTATTCTTCGGCGGTTGGAGTGGTCCCCTTGCGGATAAGTACCCTCTTCTTGGTGTAGTTTACCACCTCTTGAAGGCGGGATTTTTCATCTTCCTAACGTTCTGGCTCAGGGCAACATTTCCAAGGTACAGGTTTGACCAGATGCTCTCGATTATGTGGAAGGTTCTGCTTCCGGTTTCAATAATAAATCTCTTTGTTGCAGCTGTAGAAGCTCTTATTGTGGGGTAATTGATGGGTATTTTGAAAAAGGTAACGTTTCCCGACCTGCTAAAGGGGATGTCGATAACCCTTAAAACGATGTTCAAACCTGTCGTTACTGTTCACTATCCCTTTGAGAAGGTAGAGCCGAGGAAGAGGTTTCGGGGAATTCATGCTTTAAAACTGAACCCGGACGGTTCCTACAGGTGTGAGGCCTGTTTCCTGTGCGCAGAGATGTGTCCAAGTAACGTTATAGATATGGAGATGACAGAGGGGAAGGATGGAAGGAAGGAGTTGGTTGATTTCACCGTAGACCTAACGAGGTGTCTCTTCTGCGGCCTGTGTGTTGAAGCCTGTCCGAGGGATGCAATTGTAATGACGGACATCTACGAGTTCTCAAAGTACACTAAAGACAAGTTAATCCTCCACAAGGATGACCTTTTGGAGCTTGGACGATACTACCAGGAGTGGGAGAGGAAGAGGAGATGAGGGAACTGTTCTTCTACTTGTTTGGAATTCTGTCTGTTTTTTTTGCCTTAATTTCAGTTACAAATAGAAATATTGTGAGGGGTGGAGTCTCCCTACTTGCCTCATTTGTCTCCCTTGGGGCAGTCTACTTTACACTCGGAGCCGAATTTATCGGCATTGTTCAGGTAATAGTTTACGGTGGTGCAATCGTTGTTCTCTACCTCTTTGCCCTAATGACTATGGATATTAAGAGCTTTAAAAGAGAGGTTTTTAAGCCCTTTTATCTGTCCGTTGGAGGATTTATTTCTTTAATAATTCTCTTCGTCGTACTCTTATCTTCCACGAAATTTCCATCAATTGAAATTAAGGAAAAGATATCGGGAGCTCATGAATTGGCACATCCCCTCTTTTTCAAATTCCTCCTGCCATTCGAGGTTGTTTCTGTTCTACTTTTAGTTGCAACTGTTGGAGCTGTAGCAATAGGAAGGAGGGAGTAATGGGTGCAACTCACCTTTTTATTTTAAGTGGCCTTCTCTTTGCAGTCGGAATCTTTGGGATGGTCATTCGGAGGAACGTAATCTCTCTCTTTTTCTCCCTGGAGCTCCTTTTAAACAGTGCAAACGTTCTCTTGGTCGGATTTTCTAAAGCTCATGGAAACCTATTTGGAGAGGTTTTTGTTTTCTTTGTACTTGCAGTTGCAGCAGCTGAAGCGGCTGTTGGACTTGCCATAGTCGTTGCAATTTACAGGTACAGAAGGAGCATAAATACAGAAGATTTCTCCATTTTGAGGTGGTAGGATGGGAATAACCTTTTGGACTGCAGTTTTACCCTTTCTCTCGTTTGTTCTGTCAGGAATTGGCGCTCTCTTTAAATCGAACTCCTTTAAGAACCGTTCTCACTACTTTGGACTTGTTACAGTAGGAACGTCCTTCATCCTCTCCTGCTATCTCCTTTTTGAGTCCCTGAAGGGTACCGTTGTAAGTGAAACATGGTTCAACTGGGTGATTTCCGGAGCTCTTTCCGCAAGTTTCGGAGGGTACGTTGACTCATTAACTGCCATTATGCTAATTGTTGTAAACTTTGTTTCCTTTTTTGTCCACATGTACTCAATAGGCTACATGCACGACGACCCTGGCTACGATAGGTTCTTCTCCTACTTAGGTCTGTTTACATTCTCGATGCTAACGTTGGTTCTCTCTCCAAACTTTCTTCAGTTATTCTTTGGCTGGGAGGCAGTTGGTCTCTCCTCATACCTCCTCATTGGGTTCTGGTACAAGAGAAAGAGAGCGGCAGATGCTGCAATAAAGGCCTTTCTAATAAACAGGGTTGGAGACTTCCTCTTCATCTTGGGAGTTATCTCAATATTCTGGGTCTTTGGAACCCTTGATTTTCACTCCGTTTTTTCAAAGGTTGGAAGTGTTGATAAGGGACTCCTTTCACTCATAGGCTTTCTACTCTTAGGAGGAGCCGTTGGAAAGTCTGCCCAGTTTCCTCTCCACACCTGGCTGCCCGATGCTATGGAGGGCCCTACTCCCATCTCTGCGCTGATTCACGCAGCGACGATGGTTGCCGCAGGTGTATTTATGGTTGCAAGGTGTTCTCCCATCTACGACAACGGTTACGTTCTCCCAGTTGTTGGAGTAATTGGCGTAATAACGGCGTTTGGAGCAGCAACTGTTGGACTTACCCAGTTTGACATAAAGAGGGTTCTAGCCTACTCGACCCTATCCCAGCTTGGCTACATGTTTGCAGCCTTAGGCGTTGGAGCTTACGTCTATGCAATGTTTCACCTCTTTACCCATGCCTTCTTTAAGGCTCTCCTCTTTTTAGGCTCTGGAAGTGTAATTCACGCAATGAGTGGGGAACAGGACATAAGGAGAATGGGAGGGCTCTACAAGTACATGAAAATAACAACTGTAACGTTTATAATAGGAGCTCTTGCCCTTGTTGGAATACCTCCCCTTGCAGGCTTCTTCAGCAAGGACAAGATAATCTCGGCCACGTTTTCAAACGGACACTTTCTCTTTTACCTGTTTCTAACGTTGGGAGCTCTCCTCACAGCCCTCTACATGGGAAGACTTATCTTCCTCGTATTCTTCGGTGAGGAGAGATTTGACAGGAGGGAGATGAAACACCTCCACGAGTCTCCGGCCGTTATGACCGTTCCCTTAATTTTCCTATCAATTCCCTCTATTTTTGCAGGTTTTTTAGGAGGTTGGTTTGAAAGGTTCCTTTCAACTTCCATTCCAAACCACGTTGAGGAGCTTGGTCACTCTCAGGAACTTCTACTGCTCTCAATAACGGTTTCCTTAGCCCTTTTGGGACTTCTATTTTCAGCCTACGTATACTACTGGAGAAAGCTCTCTCCTGAAACAATAACAGAAAATCCACTTATAAAACCGATTTACAGGCTCGTTTACAATAAGTACTACTTCGATGAGCTATACAACTTCGTATTTGTTAAGGGAATCGGTTTCGGTCTTGGCAGGATATTCTCACTCTTTGACAGGTACGTTATCGATGGCATTGTTAATGGAACTGCGAGAGTAACCCAGTGGACTGGGGAGCTCTTAAGGTTAACCCAAACGGGAGTTGTCAACGACTATGTTGTCTACTTTGGAATAGGAATCATTTTAGTAGTTGCAATACTACTTGCAGTTTAAGGGGTGTTTAATGGTCAGTGCAATTCTCATTGTTCCTTTGATTGGAGCTCTTCTAATAGCCCTTTGTAGGAGTGAGGAGAGGGCTAAGTGGATAGCACTTTTGACAACCGGACTGGTCTTCATTCTATCCCTCTACGTCCTCTTTACGTTTGATATAAACAAGGGAGGCTTTCAGTTTGTTGACTACGGCTCGTGGCTTCCTTCCTTTTCAATAAGGTACAGGGTTGGAGTTGATGGTTTAAGCCTCATTATGCTCCTGATGACAACACTAATAACCTTTGTCTCAGTTCCATCGGCCTGGAAGTACATAAACAGGAGAAGAAAGCTCTTTTACTCGCTCCTCCTCCTACTTGAAACTGCAATGGTAGGTGTTTTCGTATCCTTGGATGCTCTCCTCTTCTACATTTTCTGGGAGGCTATGCTAATTCCCATGAGCTTAATTATTGGGATTTGGGGAGGAGAGAGGAGAATCTATTCGGCTTTAAAGTTCTTTATCTACACCTTCGCAGGAAGTATATTCCTCCTTGTAGGTCTTATTGTTCTTGCCGTTGTTTACGGTTCGGTTACAGGAAACTACACGTTTGATATAGAGAAGCTCTCCCAGTTCCACTACCCTCTGGAGCTCCAGAAATGGCTCTTCTGGGCATTTTTCATTGCCTTTGCCGTTAAGGTTCCTGTTTTTCCGTTCCACACGTGGCTTCCGGATGCCCACGTTGAGGCTCCAACTCCCGGTAGTGTGATTCTCGCAGGTGTCCTTCTAAAGATGGGAACTTACGGATTTCTGAGATTTTCCCTACCTCTATTCCCGGATGCCTACAAGCTATATGCTCCTTACATTTTTGTTTTAGGAGTTGTTGCAATTATTTATACTGCACTTGTTGCTCTTGTTCAGGAGGACGTAAAAAAGATTGTTGCTTACAGCTCCGTTTCACACATGGGTTTTGTGATGATAGGCCTATTTGCCCTAAACGTCCAGGGAATAGAGGGTGCAATCTTCCAGATGCTCAACCACGGACTCGTTTCAGCTGCTCTCTTCTTCATAGTTGGGGCAATCTACGAAAGGCTTCACACGAGAAGCATTTTGAAAATGGGAGGTATATCGGACTTTGCTCCGAAACTTGCCTTCCTCGCAATGGTCTTTACGATGGCGTCCGTTGGCCTTCCTGGAACCAGCTCCTTTATAGGGGAGTTTCTAACAATCTTAGGTGGATACAAAGCTGCCCACTGGGTCGGGGTCTTGATGGCGTTGGGTGTAATTTTTGGAGCTGCATATATGCTCTACATGTACAGGAACGTATTTTTCCTTGAACCTAAAGTTCTTTCCTTCAGTGATTTAGACCTGAGAGAGCTTTTAACCCTTTCACTTATAGCACTCTTGGTAGTCTGGTGGGGATTTAACCCGGAGTTTATCCTAAAGTTTGTACACAATTACACCGCTACCCTTCTTGGAGGAGTTTAGGAAATGGAGTTGAACTTATCTCTTCTCTTTCCGGAAATTTTCATTCTAACCGTTGCCATTCTCTCGGTAATCTTTGACCTTTTAATTCCAAACAGGTTAAAGAATAAGTTTTTCTCCGTTCTATCGGTTTCAACTCTGACTGTCTCAATTTTTCTCTTAGTGGTATTTGCACCTCTCTCACCTCAAACTGCCTTTTTCGGTTTCGTTAAAAAGGACTTACTGTCGGTACTCTCAGGTGTTTTGATTGTCTTCTCTGCCCTCATGACCGTATTTATCAGCTACGGATACATCAGTAGGTTTAAAACGGACTACATTGGGGAGTTTTACTATACGCTCCTCTTTTCTACCTTTGGAGCTCTCCTCATGGTGTCGTCAAACGAGCTCTCAACTCTCTTCGTCTCCTTGGAGGTAATGTCAATCTCAATCTACATCCTCATTTCTCTCTTTAAGGACGACTACAGGGGAAAGGAGGCGGCATTAAAGTACTTTATAATGGGTTCCGTAGGTGCTGCCGTTATAGTTTACGGCTTTTCGATTCTCTACGGCCTTTCAGGCTCAATCGTTTACGATGAAGTAGGAAAATTCCTATCAAAAAGTGGGATAAACCTTCCTGTTCTGCTCTCCCTATCTTTAGTCGTTTCGGGATTCCTGTTTAAGCTGGGAGCTGTTCCGTTCCACGGCTGGACTCCCGATTCCTACCACGGAGCTCCAACGCCCGTTACACTCTTCATGGGTGCTGTTGTTAAAGTTGCATCGTTCGTTGCCCTGATTAGACTCTTTTACCCTGTATTTCTATCGCTTTTGGAAAGCTGGGGAACGTTATTGGCAGTTATAGGTGTATTGTCTGCCTTCATTGGAGCCCTCATGGCTCTCAATCAGGAGAACGTCAAGAGAATGCTTGCCTACTCTGCCATTTCACATACAGGTGTTGTCTTAACAGCTTTTTCCTCACTTCCTTCCCTTTCGATATTCTCAGTTCTCTTCTACGTTTTTGCCTATGCCTTTATGACGATTGCAGCCTTTGGCCTCGTATCCCTCCTGTCAGCTTCTGGATTCAAGGGTGAGAGACTCTCTGAGTGGAGAAACCTGTACTCAAGGAGTCCCTTAATTGCACTCTCGTTGGTCGTTGCGTTTATGTCACTTGCAGGAATTCCTCCTCTCTTTGGCTTCTGGGCAAAGTTCTACATCTTAGTAGCACTGATTAGGGCAGGAAAGGTGGCCGTTGCAGTTGCAATTTTAATTGCAAGTGTTATCTCACTCTATTTCTATTTAAGGCCTGTTGTCTACGCATTTATGAAGGAAGGGGAGAGTGTTGAGTTCTCACCGAATCCTATTGAGTACGGGGCGGTTATAGTTACTGTACTCTTTCTAATCGTATTTGGTCTTTTCCCTGAAATTGTCTCTCAGGCTTCCATTTTAGCCCTAAGTTCCTTTATAAGAGGTATGATTTGAGGGAGCTCTACAGGAGAATCCCGAAGGTTGATACGTTCATAAACGATGAAGAGCTCTTAGAACTCCTTGACTCAAGGCCAAAGTTTTTCCTTAAGAAGGCCGTTGAAATTGTTCTCTCAGATTTAAGGAGGAAAATTGCAAAGGGAGAGATATCTGACTTTTCCTACGATGAACTGAAGGAGAGCGTAAAGGAAAAGCTCAAGGAGTTGATAAGGCCGAAACTCCATAAGGTTATAAATGCCACAGGAGTAGTTCTCCACACGAACCTTGGGAGAGCTCCAATTTCAAAGAGGGTTGCAGAGCACTTGGTAGAAGTTATTACAGGGTACTCAAACCTTGAGTACGACTTAGAAAGGGGAAGGAGGGGACTCAGGTACAGGAACTTGGAGTGGATTTTAAAGGAACTGACTGGAGCAGAGGACGTCTGTATCGTCAACAACAATGCAGGAGCAGTTCTACTCGTCCTCTCTGCCCTTGCCAAGGGTAAGGAGGTTATCGTTTCAAGGGGGGAGCTCATCGAGATTGGAGGTTCATTCAGAATTCCGGACGTCATGGAACAGAGTGGAGCTCTATTAAGGGAAGTTGGAACAACGAACAAAACCCACATCTGGGACTACGAAAGGGCAGTTAACGAGAACACTGCTCTCCTCTTAAAGGTCCATACGAGCAACTACAGAATTTTGGGATTTACAGAGAGCGTTCCAACTAAGGAGTTGGTTGAATTGGGCAGGAAGTACGGAATTCCCGTTTACGAGGACTTGGGGAGTGGAAGTTTTGTAGACGTTAGGAAGTTAGGGCTTTCCTACGAACCTACGGTTCAGGACATTTTGAAGGCCGGAGTTGACGTTGTTTCGTTCAGTGGGGATAAGCTCTTAGGGGGAGCTCAGGCTGGAATAATCTTAGGAAAAAAGGAGTACGTAGAAAGGATAAAAAAGCATCCTTTAAACAGGGCTCTGAGAATCGACAAGATGACGTTAGCGGTTCTTGAGGCAACTCTTACGTACTACTTGGATGAGGCTTTGGCCTTTGAGGAGATTCCCGTCTGGAAGTTCCTCTCCCAAAAGAGGGATGATGTAAGGAAGAAAGCTGAGAAACTTGTAAGTGAACTTGAAAAATCGGAATTCAGGGGAAAAGTTGAGATAGTTGAGGACAGGGTAGAGGTGGGTGGTGGAGCTCTTCCTCTCCAAACACTCCCTACCTACTGTGTTTCTGTTAAACTTGACAGTATGAGTGAAAGCGAATTAGATAAAAGATTGAGGGGTAACTATCCACCGATAGTTGGTAGAATAAAGGATGGAAAATTTTTAATCGACATGTTTACAGTATTCGAGGAGGAAATACCTACAGTAGTTAGAGCTCTGAAGGGACTTTAGGAGACAGAATTGAGTTTACTAACTCTAATTTTTCTCATTTTATTTCTAGCAACGGAGGCAAACTCTCAAAACCTTTACTCTTATTACTTACTCAATCAGGAACTCAAAATTATTTCTGCAACCAAGGAGAAAGAAAACCTTCTTAAAACTCCAAGGTACGTAAGGGTAATTACCCATGATGAATTAGAAAGGTTAGGTGTTAAAAACCTCTTTGAGCTCTTGGATTACTTACCCGAGTTTTACTACTGGAGGAGCTTTTTTGGTTTAAATGCAGTTGGGGCTCTCGGCTTAAGGCAGAGTTACTTCTCAGAGAAGATTCAAGTTCTGATAAACGGAGTACCTATCTCCGACCCGTCAAACGGTTCATCATTTAGTGTTAACAGCGTGTTTCCACTTTCCAACGTAAAGCAGGTTGAGATAGTCTACGGGCCCATGACTGCCCTCTACGGTTATAACACTTCCCTAGCAGTGATAAACTTGATAACCTATTCATCGAGTGATAAGGGAAAGATAGAAACCTCTATAAGTACAGGGCACGATTCCTACAACTCTATATTCATTCCCTTTAAGAATAAAACATTTTCAGGAAGTTTTTCATTTAGCTATGTAGAAAACCGTTCTCCTCACAAAGACTATACAGATTTCTTAGGGCTTAAAGGTAATTATTCTTCATTTAAAAAGAATTTTGACTATTTTTTTACTCTTAGTTTCCCTTCTGGTTTTTATTTAAAGAGCTATTCAGTCAACAGAAATGAGCACTTTCCCGTTACAATATCGGAATTAGTAACAAATGGAAATTCATACGCAAGGAGAAAGTCGTTTATTAACAAGTTAGGTTATAGTTTTTCTCTGAATAATTTAAAAGGGGACATCTATGTTGGTTATAACTGGTTTTATCTAAAAAGAGCTTACAATCTCTGTCCTTTTAATCATAAAATTTGTTCAATTTATTTACCTAATGAACTTTTAGCAGTTGAAAAGAGATACCTTAAAGAGCCGAGAATAGGAGGCTTTTTTAGTCTATCGACAAACGAGTTTGGGAAATTTTCATTTGGAGCTGAATATACTGAAGTTAATTTGTACAAAACAAGGTTAAACTCAAACTTTTTACCTTCTTCTGTAAATGTTGAAAATCCAAAGAGTATAGTGGTCTTTCCTAATATGAGGGAACTTTCAGACAAAGATAAATTGATATCTGAGAGAAAAAGGTATTCATTTTCGCCTTATATCCAATACAATTTTAACTTTGACGATTACTACCTCCTTTTAAACCTTAGGTGGAACAGAACAAACGATGTGGGAAGTGATTGGAGTTATACAGTTTCCCTTATGAAAAAAATAGAGAAGTCCATATTTAAATTGAACTTTGGTAGAGCTCTGCGCATTCCCTCCTTTGAGGAAATGTACATAAAAAACAATCCAATTCTAAAGGGAAATCAAAATCTTAAATTGGAGAAGGCAGACTCTATTATGCCCTCCTACCAATACATTGGTGATAGAGTAACTGTTAATTTAACTGCCTATTACTTTAGATTTAGAAATTTTATTTATAAAAGACAGGTTCCAGGGGGATCCTACCAGTGGGACAATTCAGATTCGAGTGTTAGAAGTTCGGGATTTATTACATCTCTTAAAACAAAAATAGCTCAAAATCTTGAATTAAGGGTTTCTTTTGGAAGGATTTTCAGCATAGAGGGACTTTCAGGAGAGTACTTTGACTTTCCTAAGAAAAAACTTATTTCAGGGTTAAACTACTGGAATAAAGAGATTACTTCAGGCCTGTATGTAGTTGCCTATTCAAAAGCTTCAAGTAGGGCTCCGGGTTTCTACAGAGTAGATTACAACTTCAATCTTAACCTTACGAGAAACAGCAAAGTGTTTTTAAATGTAAAAAATTTGCTAAATAGAAAGTACCAATTTGATGATGAAATCCCAGGAGATGAAAGAACCCTATGGGTAGGATTTCAGTTGTACTATTAATCATTCAGTTTCTTTTTATTCCATCTTACGCTTTAGATGCATGTGTTATTAATTCCTATTCTATCCCTCCTGCCCAATATATCGAGAAAAAATTTAAGGAAATCTGGAAAAAAAGAGGAAATCATTTAGATTGTAGTAGTTATGATGTAAAAGTTTTAATAGGTACACCTGCAGTTGTTAAATCTTTAAAGGAGAGTGGAAATTATAGAAGGGTATATACGTTTGTGCTTTTCCCTGAGGTTATGCATTTAGATAAAAAGGAAAATTTTTATGGTGTTCGTATATTTCCTTTACCAGAAAAAACTTATTTAAGATTTCTTAATAAATTCCATTTAAAAAAGAGTAAAGTAGCTGTTCCTTTGAGTAAAAAACTTTTGAATATAGGTAAAATATATTTACCTAAATCAGATTTCATTATTATAACTTTTAATAGGTCTCCTGTAGAGATTTTTTCAAAATTAGAGAAATACAAGTACATATACATTTTTCCTGACCCAAGCTTATTGAAAACTTTTAACTTAATCTCATTAATAAATTTTGCAAGTCAAAATAACATTAAAGTCTTTTCTGGAATTTTTGATTTAAAAAAGTTTAACTTAACATATGTTGATAATGTAGATTTTGACCAATTAGTCAATGATTTAATTCTTTTATCAGAAGGTAAAATTCATTCAAAAATTCTTCCTTGTCCTTGTAAGCAGTAAGATGATGATAAAGACTAAGAGTTTAGATAGACTATTTTTAATTAAAACAGTTATTCTATTAATAGCTCTAGTAATATCTATTTTCTCTTTAAACTTAATTAGTATGCATATTGCTGAGAAAATTCAGGAAGAGAATTTGAAATATATCTCAAGGCTTATTGCAAAGGAAATACAAATTATCAATGAAATTATTCCCAATGAGATACTCATAAGGGACAATTTAGGTAAACTAAGTGAGAAATTTCAATCTATAAAAGGAATCTGCTTTATCTCTGAAAAAAATACTATATGTTATCCAAAGAAAATTGAATTAGAAATTGATAGAAGTTTCTTTACTTTTAATAAAATTCAATTATTAAAGAAGTCAGGAGAGGAAATAGAAGTAGTAGTACCAGTATTTGAAGAGTATGCTTCAGAAATTTTTGAGAAGAAAAAAGTAGGATACATTGTAGTAATATATGATAGAAAAGTTTTTGAAAATTTTACAACTTTTTGGACTATAACTTCTATTATCTTTTCTTCGTTTATTGTTATGATAGGTATAATTGTAGGGATATCTTGGTTTTTAGATATAAAATCCAACTTTAGATTGATGTATAAGTTACTGTTTATTCTAAAAAATGAACAGCATGGATACTTTGAAAAGGAAATAGATTTACTTGTAAATTCTATCCAGATAAAAGAATTAAAGGATTTGGCAAACCTGATACTTTCTCTCTATAGAAAAGTTAATGAACTCAATGAAAAGATAAAATATTTGGCCTTAAAAGACTCTCTCTCTGGTCTATACAATAGAAACTTCCTTGAACTGGTATTTAAACATAATTTTATTAACCTCTGGCAGAGACAAAAATTCCCTTTATCAGTAGCTATCATTGATTTAGATGACTTTAAAAAAATTAATGATAACTTTGGCCATCAAAAGGGTGATGAGGTCTTGAAAAAATTGGGAGAAATTATAACCAGGGAAGTGCGAAAGGGGGATTTTCCCATCCGTTATGGAGGTGAGGAGTTTCTCATTATCTTCCCGTATGCTCACAAAAAAGAAGCTTACAGGATAGTATATCGAATTAAGGAGGAATTTTCAAAACTTGACTTTGGTATAGGAAAAAAAGTAACTTTTAGTTCAGGGATAGCCGGATATCCTGAAGACACGGATGAAGCTGGAAATTTAGATTACTTACTAAAGTTGGCCGATAAAAGATTGTATAAAGCTAAAGCCTGTGGTAAAAATAGAATTGTTGAAGTCTAATGAATTTTATTGGAGAAAAAGTTTGAAGCTCGTTCCAAGAGTAAAGGTATACTATGGTAAAGAGGAACTTCTATCAGCTGTAAATTTGTTTGCTAAAGAAATAACAAGAGAAGACTTTGAAAGAGCATTTGCACAAAAATTTAAAAATAGATTTGCTCTCTTTTTCCCCTATGGAAGAGTAGCTTTATACTCTTTTTTTAAGGCTATGAAGATAAAACATAAGGAAATTATATGTCCAGCATTCACCTGCAATACTGTGGCTCAAGCAATTGTTCTTAGTGGAAACATTCCAGTATTTGTCGATTGTGAGGAGAATAGTTTTAACATGGATATTTTTCAGATTGAAAAAGTAATTTCTCCTCGAACAGCTGCAGTTATTGCTGTTCATATGTTTGGTTATCCTCTTGATGTTGTTACTCTTTCTGAAATTGTTAAGTATTTCCAAAATAAATTCGGAAATAAAATATACGTAGTTCAAGATGTAGCTCAGTCCTTTGGAGCAACGTTTAAAGGCCATCTGCCTACTCTATTTGGAGATATTTCAATTTTTGGGCTTGGAATTTCAAAAATAATAAATGCTATTGACGGTGGGATGTTAACAACAAATAATGAGGAAATTTATTCGAGAACCAAAGAGTTTTTCCTTTCTATTGCTAAAGAGTGTAACTGGACTAGAGAATTAAAAAAATTTATTAAGTTTCTATCGTACTTTATTTTATTGAGGGAAAATTTCTACTGGATAGTAGATTTATTAGAGAAAAAAGGTTTCCTTTCTTCTGTTCAAAAATACTATAGAGAGGATGTTATTGAATTTCCCAATGATTGGAAAACTATTCCCTGTAATATCCAAAGTAGGGTAGGTTTAGTCCAACTCAAGAAGTACGATAAGATAGTGGAATTAAAAAGGGAGAATGCGAAGCATTGGATGGAAATAACAAAGAATACTGATATCTTCTTTTTTCCGTACAATCCCGAGGCAACGTACAGTAGATGTGTAGGTCTGTCTCCACGTAGAGATTACTGGATAAAATATTTCCGTGAAAAAGGATTTCAACTTGGAAAGGTAAATTATTTACTTCCCAGAATGAAAGCCTTCTCAAAGTACAGTAAAGGAAACTACAAAATTGCTGAGGTTTATAACCGTCAAAATCTTATTTTCCCTTCCTAATAGAGTCTATAGTTTGTGTAATCTTTTTATATTCTGAAGAAAATGCCTCAATAACTTCTGGCAAGAACTTTGTAGAGCTTTCAGAAGTTATTATTCTATAGGCTTCATCAAAACTTTTTCCTTTTCTGTAGGGTCTATCGCTTATTAACCCTATAAAAACTTCTGCAAGGGCAACCACTTGAGCTTCTGGAATTATATTTCCACATTTCAATCCGTACGGATATCCCGTTCCATCACAAAACTCGTGATGTTGTAGAACAATATCTTTAATAGTAGGATAGAGCCGAGTGATGGGAGACACTAAAGAGGCCCCTATAATTGGGTGGTACTTCAGTTTTAATTTTTCTCTCTCTGTTAGAACCTTATTCTCAAAGGCTATATTTGAAATAGGAGTAACCATTCCAATATCATGAAGATATGCTCCATATTTGATAGACTCCAAAGAGTTTTGTGAGAATCCCATTCGTCTTCCTACCAAAACAGATACCTCCTTTACCAATAAAGAGTGATTTTTATAGAATGGAGTTGAGTTTTCAAAATCTTTTACAATTTCCATAAGGAGTTCCATATAGTTTTTGATAAAATCCTCTCCCCCTATTAAGAAAGAAAAAACATCTAAAAATTTCCCTAATTTACTTTTCTCTTCTCCTGAAAGAACCCTTCCGCAGACATTTAAAGTGTAGTTTGTTCCTCTTAAATGAAATTCTTTACATGGTTCTTTCTTTTCATTTCCAATTTTATAAAGACTTTTATTCCCTTTTTCTATTTCTACATAGGGTACGTTAAGTAGTAATTTGGTTGAGTTTACGACAAAGGAGGATAGGACTTCTTCATCGAACATTAGTTTTTCCAAAACTTCGTGTGATGACATGATTGCAGAAAAATTTTTAAGAATAGTTTCCTTCTCCTCAAGCTCTGATAACGTTGAAACTCTCTCAAGAAAAATTTTAAGAGGAAGCTCTAATTCATCCAATTTCAAAGGTTCTTTTGACATAATTACTAAAGCAGTATGATTAAAAAGAACAGAATGAATAAAAAACCTTCCTAAATTTTTAAAATTTAAATCATAAATGATTGATGGAAGCCTTGGTTTGCTTTTTCCATGAGAGGAATCTAATAAGTCTTCAGTTAGTATATCTTCATTACTTAGACTATCCATTCTAACAAAAGCATTCTTTGTTTTTTTGTACACTCCTATATCCACAATTGATGGGAAGAAAACTGGGAAAGTTTTTTTTAGACAATGTAGGAGTGATTGAACAGTGAAGGCATTTATAACGCAATTCTCTATTTTATCTCTGATAGACTCTGAAGTTTTTCTTTTTAGTAAAAGGTAAAGGATAAAAATAGAAATAAGAAACAAAGTTACTAAGAAAAAAGGAATTAATAGATTTAAGTTCACGGCTCCTCCTCCATAATGAATTTACTATAATTTCAATTATAAAGAAATATTCTTCCAATAAATGGAGTTCTACATTTACTCCCTAAAGGGATAACTAAACTGTTTCTATTCCCTCCTGAACAAAAGAATTTACCATCAACTAAACTTAGAAGGCATCCTTTTAATTTTATTTTAAGTTTGGTCCCACACCTTCCCACCATAACCATACCCTTAGAAAATTTCCTTAACCATATTTCTTTTCCTTTTACTTTTTCATATTTTCCATAGGGTTTTCCCAAATCTACACTGTACCAGTTTTTCTTCACTCCTGATAAATCAACGTTTTCTGACACACTAAAGCTAAAAGAGTTTGATAAAAGAGAAAGACAAATTCCGTATACTATTGCTTCATCTACTGTTTTCTTATCACTGTTTGAAACATAGTTTAAGAAAACAACGTGGATGTGCGGATTTATAGGTTTCAATTTTTTAATTATTGTAAATGCCGTATTTAAAGCTTCCGCTGGATTGACGAAACGAGTTCCATTTTTAGTATCTGTTGTAAAAACGCTCTCAACAACATCTATATCTGCCCATCTGTCAAAAAGGCCTTTTGGGCTTCTAAAACCTCTATTTAAGGCAATAATTAAACCTTTTTCCTTTAGTAATTTTAAAAAAGTAGCAATTCTACTATCATAATCTTTTACTGATACTCCTCTTTTTTCTAATTCTTCTTGTAAAAACTTATATTTTTCTTCTTGAAAGATTTTAGAACCGGTAGCCCAATCAAAAAAAACTCCATCGTAGTTGTGATTCTTTATATCTTTTACTAGAAAAAAGACTCTTTTCTTTATGAACTCCAAATTAAACGTGAAAAAGTAGTCTTTACAACCGTATCTTTTTCCCATAGGGTCTCTATCATTTGGCCTATAGTCTATTACCCAATTTTTTAAGTTAGACATTATTTCTCTGTGCCAGGAATTTTGAACTTTCCCACAGAAGTAAAAGGCAGGCAGCCATTCATATTTGAGTAATTTAACTCCATGTGATTTTAGAAACTCTACGTCCTTTTCTTTCCAATAAGAGTTGGTTACAACATACTTAAAGTTTGAGAGGAACAGTAGATCTTCTTTTTTTGGATAGGAATAATCAAAGGCCATAAATGGAGTAGAAAAGGAAGGAATCGTTGAGGATATGAAACATAGTAAGAAGAACTTACTTAGTTTCAAATACTTTATCAAGTCCATGTTCTCGTTCAATACATGGTGGACACCCTGGAGTTTTTTAATATATTCCTCAAACTTCTCTACTGGAGTCTTATAACCAAGACCTTGATGAGGCCTAACGAAGTTGTAAAAGCTTAGATACCTAAATAGTTTCCTGTTCATTTCATCAACTGTCGGCTCAGTCCCTTCTATCATCCACAGTTCCTTCTCCACCGTCTGTATGAACCTTTCAACATGTGCATTGGTCTTGGGAGACCT